>NZ_JAPQLF010000001.1:0-505 GCF_028982105.1 Wolbachia endosymbiont of Drosophila bicornuta
CTACTGCTCTACCATAGCCATAAGCACATATCTTATCCTATTCGGACTATTGCGAGAAGTGCTATACTTAACCGTCATTACACCGTCATACCGCGATTCATTCGCGGTATCTCGCTAACAAGCAGCGGACCGTCATACCGCCGCGGCGCTAACAAGCAGCGGGATGACGGTTGTCAGGCCAGCGCCCCTATGATGTCATTCAAGTAGCTGACACTGGTTCCTTTATGACGGCAGTGCCCCTATGGTGTCATCCCAGTGTCCCTATGATGTCATCCCAGTGCCCAGACACTGGGATCCAGGAATTTTGATTGGACACTGGGTTGGTAAGCATAAAAGTGTTATGTAAAATACAACGTTCTTGATGGGATTGTGTGAAATGCTGGATTCCAGACTGGAATGACATCACAGGAGCACTGACCTCTCTTGGGCTCTTTTAGCCATAAACATTAAGAAATTTACCAAATGAAAAAAAAGGCAAAAGAAGCCCCGTGGTTATTATCCGCTT
>NZ_JAPQLF010000002.1:0-591 GCF_028982105.1 Wolbachia endosymbiont of Drosophila bicornuta
ATCCTTTCGTCGTGCTGTTGATTCTGCCTTCCTATGACCTGTTCGGACTATTATGAGAAATGCTATAAATCCTCTCATTGTACAGGTACGGTAGAAGTTGAAGTTCCTGTAAAAGATAATAAGCCAAAAAGAACAGCACGTTTGGAAGTTAGATTTGGAAAGTTTATGATGAATCCATCTAAGAATAATATTAGGCATAAGACGGAAGAACTACCTAAATTACCACTTTATGCAGTTTATGTTGTTGAGAAAACTCCACTTCCCTTAAAAAAAACCGCTAGAATGGATGCTATTAACGAATCTTTCAGTTAATACTTTCGATGAAGCTGTTGAAAAAATTAGTTGGTATTGCCTTAGATGGAAAATAGAGATATTACATAAAATTTTAAATTCGGTCTCAAAGTTGAAGAATGTACGCTTGGAATAGCAGAAAGACTAATGAGATATCTAACAGTTATGAGTATTATTGCTTGGAGGATCTTCTTTATTACATCAATTGCAAGAGCTAACCCAACATTACCATGTATAGCTCTTTTTACAATAATCCGAACAGATCATAATATGCTACTGCTCTACCATAGCCATAAGCAC
>NZ_JAPQLF010000003.1:0-571 GCF_028982105.1 Wolbachia endosymbiont of Drosophila bicornuta
TGTTTATGGCTATAGCAGGCCAGTAGCATATTACGGTCTGTTCGGATTATTGTAAAAAGAGCTATAACTTCAACTATGCGCTAATCTTTCAAAATCTCTTGATAAATGTGCCCAACAGATTTGCCTGTTCTTATCGGCAAAGTAGTTGTATGCTGCGTACCTGTCGTAAGCTATTGCGATTGCAGAACTTACTATTTTGTAAAACCTTCATTCCTCTTGACTCTGTCAATTTTATAAAACTTGCTGTATTACTCGCAAACATACAGCACCAACCAAGTTTACCTTTGTTATAATGGCTCGTTTCATCGATATGCAGAACTTCACTTTTACTTACTTCTTGCTCGATTTGCTCATATGCCTCTTGGCATTTTTCTGCAACTCTAGCCTCGCTATTTGACACGCTACCAACACTGATGTCCAGGTTGAAAATATTTTTTATAATATTTGCTACTTCTCTTTTCGAGTTCTTGTAAAATCCGCTCAGCGCCGCAATTGTTGACTTAACTTTTGGACCAAATGTATCCGCAGTAACACCTTCTGGTAGCCTGCTACTTTTTCTTTTTCCACACTT
>NZ_JAPQLF010000004.1:0-736 GCF_028982105.1 Wolbachia endosymbiont of Drosophila bicornuta
CGTTACCTACTATCCGAAGAGCGATGCAACAAAGCCCACTGGGATCCAGGAATTTTATTAAGTTGGTAAGTATAAAAGTAGCCGTTTTATGTTAAAACACAACGTTCCTGATGAGATCACGGCAAGGCTGGATTCCAGTGTCAGCTACTTTCATGACACCATTTGCTGTGCAATTTACCTTCAAAAATGAATGTTCATACAGTTATGGAATGAATCGCGGTATGGCGTAGGGAAACCTTTCTTGAGTTAGCTATAGCACTATAAAATTGTCCGCAGGGCCATATAAAAGTCGTGGTGAGTTAATAAATTTTTATGGAAGAAAGGATATATTAGAAAATTGAGGGTTTTAAAGGAGGTAAAAATGAGACTGTATTATAAAGATATCACAGGTCTTATCAAAGAACCCTACCGCTCCAGAGGAAGGGATTATTTTGACAAAAGAAAGGTACAGATTATATCTGTTAATGAATCTCAAGCTAAATCAAAGGTAGTTGGATCAAATGTATATCGAGTAACACTAAAGCACGATGGTCCTCTTTTGAGTGGAACATGTTCCTGTCCTGCATTTGTGTATTATGGTCCATGTAAGCATATGGCTGCAACAGGTTTTGCTTTGGTTGCACTTGATAGAAAGGAGTATCGATCGTCTGCGCGCCCAGATGAACAGACCATAAGCGTCAAGTTAAGGAAATAAAGGTATGAAAGAGATAGAATAATAAGGTATAAGTTCTCCAAG
>NZ_JAPQLF010000005.1:0-697 GCF_028982105.1 Wolbachia endosymbiont of Drosophila bicornuta
TGTTTATGGCTATAGCAGGCCAGTAGCATATTACGGTCTGTTCGGATTATTGTAAAAAGAGCTATAATTGGAACATGGTCGTTGTTGGAGATGCAGAAAAAGAAAAAGTAGCAAGTTACCAGAAGGTGTTACGCCAGATACATTTGGTCCAAGGGTTAAGTCTATAATTGCAGCACTCAGCGGATTTTACAAAAACTCAAAGCGTGAAGTGGCTAGTATCATAAATGACATTTTTAATTTGAACATAAGTGTTGGCAGCATATCAAATCTTACTATTACCCACAAATATAAATGTACTTATAAATAAAGTATTACAATATTAAAGTTTGCAAATATTGAGGGTATAAAAATGGCAAACGAGAGTAATGAATGGGCTAAAAATGAATTTGGAGATGCTGTACTTGGAGATAAAAGATTAACTGACCGATTAGTAAAGATTGATGATAGTTTGATAAGTTTACCTGAAAGCTCAATTAATGAGGCATGCGGAAGTTGGTCAGAAGCAAAAGCAGCATACCGTTTTTTTCAAAATGAGAATGTAAAAGAAAGTGATATTTTAGCTACACATATTAATAAGACGGTTGAGAGAACAAAAGCTCACAAGAGGGTTCTTGTCATTCAAGATACCAGTTATAGCACTTCTCGCAATAGTCCGAATAGGATAAGATATGTGCTTATGGCTATGGTAGAGCAGTAG
>NZ_JAPQLF010000006.1:0-528 GCF_028982105.1 Wolbachia endosymbiont of Drosophila bicornuta
CTTAGTTTAATAATTTTAATCTAATAAGCTTTCAGGTTAATAAAATTAAATTATTTGAGTAAATACAATATTATGTTTTTATTTGTGGGTAATAGTAAGTTGTTAGCGTGATCTAGAGATACCGCGGCGGTATGACGGTTCGCAGTGGTATGACGGTTCGCGGCGGGATGACGATAAGCTCGTCATCCCGCTACATTAATATTGTATTAATAAAAACTTAATAATAATCCTTAATAATATATGAACTAACATGTTCGCAATTTCGTATGACAGAGGAAACAAAAGATGGATATGCTTCCTTATACGTTGCAATTCAGGAAGGTAATATTGAAGCTGCAGAACTACTAATAAAGTGTGGCACAAACGTCAATGATCATTATGAACGCAATCGTACGCCACTGCATATTGCCATCGGACGCAAACAATTAGAAATAGCAAAATTGCTGATAAAAAATGGAGCAAACGGTGTGCCGTAGAGACACAAAGAATGTTCAAGTAAGAGCAAACTAAGTGCAAAAGCTGCACAGT
>NZ_JAPQLF010000007.1:0-524 GCF_028982105.1 Wolbachia endosymbiont of Drosophila bicornuta
CTACTGGCCTGCTATAGCCATAAACACATATCTTATCGCATTCGGACTATTATAAGAAAGGCTATACTACATACGGCCTAATTTCCGGAAGATCAACTTTTTGGTGAACATAAGGTTTTTCGCATATTACAAGCTCTCCTCCGCATTCGCAAATATTAGGCAACTCTATTTTTACTACTTTATCCGCTTCCATTGTGGCATGAAAATTTCCTTTATGCCCAACCTGATCGCCAACATTCCTTTCGCTTTTTGGCTTGTCCTTTTTTATTTTGTATAGCTCTTTTGAGCTGGGCAGGGATGAGTTTTTTGAATTTAAACCAAGCCTCTCTTTCAACTCAGCGTTCTCAATCCTCAAGGCCTTATTTTCTGCCTCTAACTCTTCTATCCTCCCTTCCAACTTTTCTATTTTTTGCTGTAAATTTTTGCAGAGTTCTCAAAGGTTTACCACATTAGTTATCTAAGTGAGGAAAGTCACCTCTCCCCACTCGACTTCGAAACCGGACTTGTGACTTTCACCACATCCG
>NZ_JAPQLF010000008.1:0-502 GCF_028982105.1 Wolbachia endosymbiont of Drosophila bicornuta
GCTACTGCTCTACCATAGCCATAAGCACATATCTTATCCTATTCGGACTATTGCGAGAAGTGCTATACTGCTCTATCTCTGCATGCTCTAACTAGCACTGCCGAATTAAGATTATGTGCAAGCTCAAAAAAGTCATATATATCTGCTTCTCTATCGCATACAGTTATAGTCTCAGTTTGAGTTGGATCAATAATATTATTTGTTTTTCTTAAAGTTTCCAACCACTTTACGCTTTCTTTATCTTCAATGCGATCGCTCTTTTTTTTAAGGTTCTCAGTTTCTTCAGGTCTTGAATAAACTTTTTGATCTAGTATCCCTAGTACCAAACCTTCTATACTAACGGCAAGAGCTGTATGCATTATAGTACCTTTTGCAGTATCATAACTGGACAAATTTGCTAATCCGCTTGTTTTTTTATGGTTATTATATACAATGTATAGCTCTTTTTACAATAATCCGAACAGATCATAATATGCTACTGCTCTACCATAGCCATAAGCAC
>NZ_JAPQLF010000009.1:0-916 GCF_028982105.1 Wolbachia endosymbiont of Drosophila bicornuta
TTACCATAAATCACCATCTCATAAAGTGTGATGCAACAAAGCTATCCCAGTGTCAAGCACTGGGATGACACCCTCCTTATGGGCCAAAATCACAATGTTCGTACAGTTGTGGATTCATTCGCGGTATCTCGGCATAGATTCCGCTAACAAGTAGCGGAATGACGAATTTGTCGTTTTTCAGATTGTCGTAAGTCAGTCTAGCTATAGCATAATGCTATATTAATAAATAATCTATATAATACTATTAAATATAATAATTAAAATCTAAATTACTTTCTCTATAAAAGGAGAAATTTACCTTAATGAAAATACATATATATTTAATATTGTTTTTATTTTTTTCTTGCACTCAACTATATGCTGACGAGGAAATTGCAAAATTTGATTTACTTATTGGCGAGATAAATGAAGCAAGCTTCACTCTTAAAGGTGCAATAAAGGTTACAGTAGAACCAGGCTGGCACATATATTATAAAGATCCTGGAGATTTTGGCCTTCCCACGTCTATTAGTTACAAAGGTAATGCATCAGATATAAATATTCACTGGCCTATTCCAAAGGAACATAAAGATAAAGTAGGGAGAGAGACGTTTGTAAGTAACGTATATGAGGGTATGGTATTATTTCCCTTTAAGATGAATATATTTTTAAATCAAGGGTATATTGACCTTAACTTCCATATAAATTATGCGATATGTAAAGATAGGTGCATCCCTAAAAATGTTGAGATAAAAATCAGGCAACCATTAAAGGATTTTATAGATTCTGATATCAATAAACTTATAAATGAGTGGTATGAAAAATAGAGTTCTCATGTGGTAGGTGTCATTCCAGCCCGTGACACTGGAATGGCTTTGTTGCATCGCTACTTATGAAAGGCTAACTATAATTAGGATTATAAGCAACTTATTGAAAA
>NZ_JAPQLF010000010.1:0-575 GCF_028982105.1 Wolbachia endosymbiont of Drosophila bicornuta
CTACTGCTCTACCATAGCCATAAGCACATATCTTATCCTATTCGGACTATTGCGAGAAGTGCTATACATTTCTATTGGCTCAAATATGGTGAATCGCTTTTCCCATTTACAAAAGGCTGCTCAGTTACTGCAGGAACGCTATTTTAAAAATTTAAAATCTTCAATTATTCTGGAAACTAAGGCTATTTTACCAAATGATGCTTCACCTGGGTGGGACAGGCCATTTCTAAATATGGTTGTGTATGGAAGTTGTTCTTCTTCTCCTGAAGAGCTGTTAAAGGGCCTTAAACAAATTGAATGTGACATTGGCCGTCTGCAGGTCTATGAAAAATGGGCACCTCGCGTTATTGATTTGGATATTTTGTTATGGGATGACCTGACACTTGATACACCATACCTTAAGATTCCTCACCCAGAATTGATAAACAGACCATTTTTGCTTCACTTGATGACAATGCTGAACCCTATGGCAGTAGTTAACAAAACGTTTGGTACTGTTAACCCTAACCATACGCGTCAAGTTAAGGAATGTAGAGAGCTTAAAGTAGATACCCTGGTCTTCCTATATCTGTCTT
>NZ_JAPQLF010000011.1:0-919 GCF_028982105.1 Wolbachia endosymbiont of Drosophila bicornuta
TTGTTGTTGCGTCAAGAATGTCTTTCAGAATACCGTTTTCTTTAGCTACTCTTAACATTTTCTCAACAGCCATACTATCTTTACGTAGTATAGCATAAGCAAGTGGTGTAACAGTTACTCTCCGACCATCTAGACATTTTATAGTTATTGTTGCGTTAAGAATATCTTTCAGAATACTGTTCTCCTTAGAGATTTTTAAAATTTCTTCAATAGCTATACTATTTTCACGCAGTATAGCATAAGCAAGTAGTGTGTAAGTTACTTCCCGGCTATCTGAATGTTTTATAGTTGTTGTTGCGTCAAGAATGTCTTTCAGAATATCGTTTTCTTTGGCTACTCTTAACATTTTCTCAACAGCTATACTATCTTTACGTAGTATAGCATAAGTAAGCGGTGCGCAAGTTTCTTCATGACCATCTGGACATTTTATAGTTGTTGTTGCATCAAGAATATCTTTCAGAATACTGTTCTCTTCAGCTGCTACTAGAATTTCTTTAATAGCTTTGCTATCCTTCCAGAACATAGCATAAGCAAGTGGCGCGTAAGTCACTTCCTTGTTATCTGGATATCTTATAGTTGCTGTTGTGTTAAGAATATCTTTCAGAATACCGTTCTCCTTAGAGACTTTTAAAATTTCTTCAATAGCTATACTATCTTCATATAGTATAGCATAAGCAAGTGGTGTAACAGTTGCTCTCCGACCATCTGGATATTTTATAGTTGTTGTTGCGTTAAGAATATCTTTCAGAATACCGCTTTCTTTAGAGACTTTTAAAGTTTCTTCAATAGTTTTGCTATTTTTACATAATATGGCATAAGTAAGTGGTGTGCAAGTTTCTTCCTGACCACCTGGATATTTTATAGTTGTTGTTGCGTCAAGAATGTCTTTCAGAATACCGTTTTCTTTAGCTACTCTTAA
>NZ_JAPQLF010000012.1:0-555 GCF_028982105.1 Wolbachia endosymbiont of Drosophila bicornuta
CTTATGGCTATGGTAGAGCAGTAGCATATTATGATCTGTTCGGATTATTGTAAAAAGAGCTATAATTGTGCTTGTGATGCATAGGCTCCACCTGGAAGACTTAACTGGGCACCTCTTATCTAAGCCAAAAAACATATGGCATCACATTTGTTTGCCAATGATTTCTGAAAAAGTGGAGATAATCGACTCAATTACGACACAAGAAAAAGGTTTATATTCAAGAGAAGAGAATGAGTTATTATATCCCCTGGAGGGAGGAAGAGAAGAAGTTGAGATGATAAAAGTTGAACTCGGGAGTTACGCTTTTGCTGCTCAATATCAACAAAACCCCCTGCCGCTTTCAAGTGGTATAATAAAACAAGAGTGGTTAAAGCACTATAAAAATTTCCCTGATAATCTCTCACATGTAACTCAAAGCTTGGACACTGCAGTTTCAACAAACGATTCCAGCGACTTTAACGTCTGCACCACCTGGGCAAAAATAGATAATATAGCTCTTTTTACAATAATCCGAACAGACCGTAATATGCTACTGGCCTGCTATAGCCATAAACA
>NZ_JAPQLF010000013.1:0-875 GCF_028982105.1 Wolbachia endosymbiont of Drosophila bicornuta
AAGCACCAATAATAAAGTTAGCCTACGATGAATTAGACAGGTTTAGCTGGAATGAAAAAGATTTAGTAGCATATGAAGAAAGAATAATGGATCTGCGGAAAGAAGAAGCCATTCTTGAATACAAACTTGAGGAAGGTATAGAGAAAGGAAAAATCGAAGTTGCAAAAAATTTACTTAAAGCTGGTGTATCCGTTAATTTAATAGCTGAATCCACTGGCCTTTCTCAAGCTGAAATTGTACAGCTTAAGCAAGAAGTGGCCTAAGTATCACGTTTTTCAGGGCTTTTTTAGCTCGGCAGTGGTCTGAAAAGTCCATTTTTCACTTTATAAAATGTTTATATTTTACCACCTACTTTATTTGAATAAGTTCTTCTGCCACACTCTGAACGGATACTTGAATCAGGCTCAAGTTGACAAGTAGATGTTATCTTGTTATAATAAATATTTATTAATTTAATCTTAACTTAAGAGGGTGTTTATGGTAGCAAGTCATAGTGTTTTAAAAAGGTATGCGTTAGCCTATATAAAGAAATTAGGTAACAATAATGATATTGAAGGGTTTCTACAGTATCGTAATAATACACCGAGTTTAACTTGGAGCAAGGAGAATTTTGAAAATGTGTATGAAGAATTTACATATCCAAATTCAAGCAATAGGCACGATACAGGAAGCAGAAATGATCAATATAACGCAGGGAATAACACACAACCTACAGGCCCTCAGACTACACATATACATGTATACAATGATAGAGGTTTAGATTTTTGGGATTATTTACTACTTCGCAGCCTGTTTGGTGGTCCACAAGCGTCAAGTTAAGGAAATAAAGGTATGAAAGAGATAGAATAATAAGGTATAAGTTCTCCAAGATATAC
>NZ_JAPQLF010000014.1:0-587 GCF_028982105.1 Wolbachia endosymbiont of Drosophila bicornuta
TTTCAACCAGATGTTATGGTGGATGGAATTTAACCATCATGATTTCATGACATCGGATCGCACACTCACTATATCACCACACTTTAAACCTTTTACCGCTGCTTTGACTCCTTCTGAGACTTTTTTAGATAGACTAATTGTTTCAAAAGATTGACAAAGCTTTCCAGACCTTTCAAAATATCCCTGTTTAATAGCATCGTAGACCCAATATCCACCAAGCGAGCAATTCTCACCTAATTCTTCTTTACAATTTTTGAACTTTTCCAGTATTTCCTTTTTGTTACTAACTTCTACTATTATTTTATCTTGCTTGTCAGGGTACAAATTATAGCTCTTTTTACAATAATCCGAACAGATCATAATATGCTACTGCTCTACAATAGCCATAAGCAGATATCTTATCCTATTCGGACTATTGCGAGAAGTGCTATATTTCTTAATGCGTACCACGGCGCACCCTCTCGACTCACACAGCTCCCATTATTCAGCCTTTTGTCCCAAACCTAATGTCCAGTGGGGGAGTGTTAAATAAACCATACGCGTCAAGTTAAGGAATGTAGAGAGCTTAAAGTAGATACCCTGGTCTT
>NZ_JAPQLF010000015.1:0-834 GCF_028982105.1 Wolbachia endosymbiont of Drosophila bicornuta
TAAAGATAGTATAGCTGTTGAGAAAATGTTAAGAGTAGCTAAAGAAAACGGTATTCTGAAAGACATTCTTAATGCAACAATAACTATAAAATATCCAGATAGTGAAGAAAAAATCTACACACCACTTACTTATACAATATCATGTAAAAGCAACGAAGCTTTTAATACAACAAGAGCTATAAATCAAGATGGTCAGGAAAAAACTCACATCCCATTTCCTACCCTTGATAAAAGAGAAACTGAATTAAAATTAAAAGAAAAAAGACAAAGTAGAAGAGATGAGGGATTAAATTTTAACAATGGTAGTAGTGACAAAAATGTTGAAATAAAAGTTAATGGGGATATCTTGTTGCAGCATAGTAGTGGAATTGAAAATGAAATAAATCATACTGCTGTACGTAATGATGTAAGGGGGGTAAAGCCTCTAATAGAAAGTAGAGTAAATGTTAAAGTACAGAATATAAGTGCAGTGATTGCAACTTCTGTGACATTTAAAATGATTGCAACTTCTGTGACACTTGAGTTGGTAGCTAGTAAAATAACATGTGTACTGTCAAAACCCACCACTAAATTGGAAGAAGTAGCTATAACATATTTTCAAGGTTTAGCACTATATTTGTGAAACTTAATTTATATGTGCTAAACAAGATGCTGATTAGTTTTATAGCTAACCCAAGAAAGGTTTCCCTACGTCATACCGCCGCGGTATCTCTAGATCCCGCTAACAAGTAGCGGGATGACGATTGTCGTTTAGCCATAAATATTTAAGAAATTTACCAAATGAAAAAAAAGGCAAAAGAAGCCCTGGGGTTATTATCTGCTTTAAAATATTGG
>NZ_JAPQLF010000016.1:0-551 GCF_028982105.1 Wolbachia endosymbiont of Drosophila bicornuta
GCTACTGCTCTACCATAGCCATAAGCACATATCTTATCCTATTCGGACTATTGCGAGAAGTGCTATACCTCTCGACTCTAGTAAATACTACATAGCAGAGTATAGACACCACCCAGAATGGGAAGGCGATGAATATTTAAATTTTGTTAGCCCTGATAGTGATATGCTGGTTAATTATGAAAACTTATTTTTTGTGCTCAATCAAAGCTCCTACTCAGACTTTGAAAGTGGGTTTTATTCAGAAAACAGAACCGATCCCCATAATTATGCTAAATATTCAAAGGAACCATATTTGAGTGGTGACCAGCTATCTGAAAAATTATCTAATGAATTGGAGGAAGATAGCAATCAGATAGGTACTGAATTTACAATTGATGATGAGCAAGTAGACGAAGAAGTTGTGGTAGAGAGTGAAGCCAAGTCTGGGGAGAAAGGAACGGTTGGTGAGGATAACGCAAAAAATACTATACAGGAAGAAGAATCTATAGCACTTCTCGCAATAGTCCGAATAGGATAAGATATGTGCTTATGGCTATGGTAGAGCAGTAGCA
>NZ_JAPQLF010000017.1:0-819 GCF_028982105.1 Wolbachia endosymbiont of Drosophila bicornuta
GCTTATGGCTATGGTAGAGCAGTAGCATATTATGATCTGTTCGGATTATTGTAAAAAGAGCTATAAATATTCAATACTCGCAGGTTGCGATAAAACATTTCCAACTTGCAGAAGCAAGTTTAACAATACTGTGAATTTTCGTGGTGAACCCTATATACCAGGTTTTTATATTGTTTAGCAGTACAATTTTCAATATTATGAATAAGCATGGAAAGGTGGCTGAGTGGTCTAAAGCACACGCTTGGAAAGCGTGCACATATGAAAATATGTCGGGGGTTCGAATCCCCCCTTTTCCGTATGTTACTTCTAGAATAGTATAAAACCCCCGGTCGCGCACACAACTGTACGAACATTGTAATATGGTACAATGTTACAACTATGCGGTGGTAATTTACGATAAATTCATGTAGCCATTTCAAATTTAGCCATACCAATGTCAGTAAATTGATTAAGCAAATAACACTTGAGTAGCAGTTCCTTCCCACGATTAATTTCAGATTTGTTCCGAAAATTAAACCTGAATGTTTGTTTCAGTCGCGAGAAAAAACTTTCTACATGAGATCTTTTTCCGTAGTTTGTTTGCCTTTTCCACCTCTTCATTCCATCTTCGCTGTATGACTTTATTAGTCTAATTGCAGCATTTCTCTCTGCCATACTTTGGATGCTCTGCTGCATTGTTTTTTTGGAGGAATTTTTGTCTTTATGCCGCATTCATCACACAATTTATAGAGTTTATGTCTTTCATATGCTCCATACGCGTCAAGTTAAGAGATTGTGAGCAAATTTAGAGAGGTTAAAGTGGATACTCTAGCCCTTCTA
>NZ_JAPQLF010000018.1:0-593 GCF_028982105.1 Wolbachia endosymbiont of Drosophila bicornuta
GGTTGCGCTCGTTGCGGGACTTAACCCAACATCTCACGACACGAGCTGACGACAACCATGCACCACCTGTCATTCTGTCCCCGAAGGGAACGTCTTATCTCTAAGATTGGCAGAAGATGTCAAGACCTGGTAAGGTTCTTCGCGTAGCTTCGAATTAAACCACATGCTCCACCGCTTGTGCGGGCCCCCGTCAATTCCTTTGAGTTTCAGCCTTGCGGCCGTACTCCCCAGGCGGAATGCTTAATGCGTTAGCTGCAGCACTGAAGGGCGGAAACCCTCCAACACTTAGCATTCATCGTTTACGGTATGGACTACCAGGGTATCTAATCCTGTTTGCTACCCATACTTTCGAGCCTCAGCGTCAGTTACAGACCAGACAGCCGCCTTCGCCACTGGTGTTCTTCCATATATCTACGCATTTCACCGCTACACATGGAGTTCCACTGTCCTCTTCTGCACTCAAGTTTCCCAGTTTCCGATGCACTTCTTCGGTTGAGCCGAAGGCTTTCACATCAGACTTAAAAAACCGCCTGCGCTCGCTTTACGCCCAATAAATCCGGACAACGCTTGCCACCTACGTATTACCGCGGCTG
>NZ_JAPQLF010000020.1:0-849 GCF_028982105.1 Wolbachia endosymbiont of Drosophila bicornuta
CTACTGCTCTACCATAGCCATAAGCACATATCTTATCCTATTCGGACTATTGCGAGAAGTGCTATAACTCGTAAGTTGTGACGGAAATCTTTTGGATTTTGGGCGTGTCCGTATCTTTTGCAAAATCATACTTAGACTTATTGCCACCGTCCTCATCATCTACTGTTTCACTGCTCCAACCTGCACCGGCGCGGTCAAAATCTTCTATAATGTAATCCAATGTTTCAGTAGAGATTCTTTGACTGGAGCATATTTGTCGCATTGTGGACGAATCAGTTACGCGCTTGTTTATGCGTTTTACAATATGCGGAGTAACTAGATACCCCACGATATCACTGTCATCTCCACTGAGGGTTTTGTGTGATAAACCGCTTTCCATTCCCTTGCGGATATAATCAGAAAAATATTTATCGCTTGTGCTAAAATCTGTATTTACTTCTGGGCGTTGAGCTGCAGTTTCGATCAAGTCTAAACGCTCTTTGCAACTATCAATGGCATTATTTACCTTGCATAGCTGCTCAATTGTTGCAGAATCAGCACGCCCTTTGCTTTCAATTTCTTTTAGTTTGCGATCATTTATTAATTTAAATTGCTCCCATGATGAAGAGAGTTCATTGATACGGTGAGCGATATCGGTAAGTGACATAATAGCCTCCTTTGAAAATGAAATAAAAATGGAAATAAGGTAATAGGAATGGCATCCATAGATGTTTCCCACAGTTGTACGAATATTGCAATATGGTACATAGTAAACGATGTCATTCCAGTGCTCCCTTTCTTGTCATCCCAGTGCTTGACACTGGGATGGCTTTGTTGCATCGCTAGCTATGATGGATTAAAGATAAAAAA
>NZ_JAPQLF010000021.1:0-759 GCF_028982105.1 Wolbachia endosymbiont of Drosophila bicornuta
TGCTTATGGCTATGGTAGAGCAGTAGCATATTATGATCTGTTCGGATTATTGTAAAAAGAGCTATATATCCTTATTTACTCAAAGATTTGATTATTTGCAGAGTTAATCAGGTATGGGCTACTGATATAACATATATTATGGTAGAAGGTAAGTTTGTCTATTTTGTGGCAATAATGGACTTGTATAGTCGCTATATTATTGCTCATTCATTATCACCATATCTTGATGCTGGATTTTGCCTTTATACTCTCAAAGAAGCTCTAAAACAAGGTAAACCTGAGATTTTTAATAGCGATCAAGGAGTGCAGTTTACTAGCTATAACTTTATTATGGAATTAGAGCGTGCTAATGTTAAAATCAGTATGGACCATAAAGGACGTTGCTTCGACAATATATTTGTTGAACGCTTATGGAGAAGTTTAAAGCAAGAAGCTATATATTATTATAAACCAAATAGTATCAGAGATTTGAATCTTATAATAAATGATTTTGTTGGTTGGTATAACTATAGAAGGCGACATCAGACTCTACATTATAAAGTTCCTGCTGATCTTTATTATCATAAACAGTAAATGAATATAATGAATATATTGATAAATACTTTAAATGTGTGTCGACGTATTTATCAACATATTCATTTTAAAAATCGGATTACTTTGAAAAAAATGGTCTAGACAAATGGGTGCACTATAGTATAGCACTTCTCGCAATAGTCCGAATAGGATAAGATATGTGCTTATGGCTATGGTAGAGCAGTA
>NZ_JAPQLF010000022.1:0-957 GCF_028982105.1 Wolbachia endosymbiont of Drosophila bicornuta
TATGATTTCAACCAGATGTTATGGTGGATGGAATTTAACCATCATGATTTCATGACATCGGATCGCACACCCACCAGTGCACCAACAACAGTGGCTGCAATAAATACTGCAACAGCAACAATAGCAGGAGCTAAAGTGGCAGCTCCTGCAAGGTATGCTATAGCTGCTCCAATAATTGCACCACCACTTAAAGCACAACAAGTTCTACAAGCGTTTGGCTTGCTTTTAGGATTTGAAATCTCTTCTATTATTTTAAGTTTTTCTGCTACTAAATCACTAACTTGTTGTTTTTCTTCATCATTTAACTTACCAAATTTATATAAAATCTTTGAAGTGCATTCTAAGTATTGTCCAACAGATTGCACATGTTCTTTTAGTGCATCTATTGTTACTCCTTCATTAAAGTGTTCTCTCAAAGTATCATGATCAAGACGATCAAGTTCCCACATAAATGAAGTATGTATCTCATTGATTTGCTTAATAAATTCCTCAAATGGCTCCTTTATTTGTTCAACATAATAACTTATTATGTCAGTCGTTTTTTTAACTGATTCAACATTATGGATTCTTAAATTTTCCACAGATGTTAAAGACGTAATAACTATCCGTTCTTCAAGTGAAAGTTTTCTTTGCTCATCAGAATTAGTAGGCATATTTTCTCCTATTTACTATACTTAACATACAATAATTTTAACTAATATTTTCACAATTGTCAAATTTAGGCGTCCATTTTTCTCAAAGTTCAAAGTACACAACAAAAACTTTACAGAGTGCAAGTAGTAAAATTCTTGACAACTTTAATTTATTAATGCATAATATATGTATATTAATAATCAGCGGTAGCTCAAAATGTACAACATATTTGGTTATTTCAAAAGCAACAATAGTTCTAATACCAATTCCCGCTACACAAGTAACTGATAGACAATAATAGAAAAAAAGCCATACTGAAGTAAG
>NZ_JAPQLF010000023.1:0-578 GCF_028982105.1 Wolbachia endosymbiont of Drosophila bicornuta
CTACTGCTCTACCATAGCCATAAGCACATATCTTATCCTATTCGGACTATTGCGAGAAGTGCTATACTATTGAGTCTGCATCTTTTAGCTCACTTCCTATTCTTTCAAGTAAATTATTCTCATTTAAACCTTCACTCTTGCTTACCTCATTTATTATTTCAAAAAACTTTTCCTTTTTTATTGCCATAACCTTTCCTCTCAATTTATTTATTATTGCTGAACAGTCTCACAAAAAAGTTAAGTTTGTCGAAATTTCATGTTTGATCTAAAAATTAGTCATAAACATTTTCTATGCAAGTAGCTGACACTGGTTCATTCTATAATGGTGTCACAGCAGTCCTACATCATGCCACCGCGAACCGTCATACCGCGATTCATTCGCGGTATCTCATCCGCTAACAAGTAGCAGAATGACAGCAGTCCTACGTCATACCGCCGCGGTATCTCCAGATCCCGCTGGGATGACGATTGTCGTTTAGCTATAAATATTTAAGAAATTTACCAAATAAAAAAAAAGGCAAAAGAAGCCCTGGGGTTATTATCTGCTTTAAAATATTGGCGTTTTTTATGTTTTAAAC
>NZ_JAPQLF010000024.1:0-977 GCF_028982105.1 Wolbachia endosymbiont of Drosophila bicornuta
CTGATTGAAACTTAAATCGCGTGCAAAAATCTTCTTGATTAACTCCTTAAGCTTGTCACGCATAAATTTAATTATCGAAAGAAGCCAATTTTTTTCTTTCTCCTCCTTGAGCATTTGGTAGATTTTCGTATCATCTACATCTACTTCAAAAAGGGTAAAGAGAGATTCAAAGAAATTCCAGAAATCTCCGAGTACTCTTCCTTTTTCACCAGTGAAGTAATCCTCATAATCACCTTCTCCGATATGTAGCTCTGCTTGAGATGATATTTCATCGATACAACTAGAAGCCTGACGCTCACACTCGAGCCTCCTGAGCAAATCTTGTCTGGTGAGCTCCTCTATGGCTGCTTTTAGTTCATTTAGCTTCTGCTCTGCAGAGAAATCTTGCTCCCTGATTTTTCCTTGGAAGATCGAGCTACCGTTTCCGTTATTATCTGAAAAATTTTCCATTATTTTTGCCTCCTCAATAAAATTACTGCCTTTGTTGTTACCTGAAAGGCTTTCCACCATTTTTACTTCCTTCATAAAACTTAATAATTTAATTCTACAGTACTAAATATTTAAGAACTATTAATGTAAAGATGTCAATAAAGTTATTTACATTTTTACACTATATATATATTATATCATGTGCTATTTAACCTCTCAATAATATTTTTTATTTTTACTGCTTCTTCAAACTCTAGCATGCACTTTTCTTAAATTATCCTTATTAATATTTGCTTTTGCCTCTATCCCACTTTTTCTTGTAAAGTATTTGATATAGATTTTATTATACTCTTTGGCATAACATTTGCAACATACTTTATCTATAAATGGAAATTATTATACTTGCAGCTAGACACAATTTGAAATAATTTACACTATAAAGTTAAGGAACGAGATCCCAGTGTCACGCACTGGGATGACAGCCATACGCGTCAAGTTAAGAGATTGTGAGCAAATTTAGAGAGGTTAAAGTGGATACTCTAGCCCTT
>NZ_JAPQLF010000025.1:0-706 GCF_028982105.1 Wolbachia endosymbiont of Drosophila bicornuta
CCGTGGCTTTCTGGTTAAATACCGTCAATACCTGAACAGTTACTCTCAGATATGTTCTTCTTTAACAACAGAGTTTTACGAGCCGAAACCCTTCTTCACTCACGCGGCGTTGCTCCATCAGACTTTCGTCCATTGTGGAAGATTCCCTACTGCTGCCTCCCGTAGGAGTTTGGGCCGTGTCTCAGTCCCAATGTGGCCGATTACCCTCTCAGGTCGGCTACGTATCATCGTCTTGGTGGGCCTTTACCTCACCAACTAACTAATACGCCGCGGGATCATCCAGAAGTGATAGCCGAAGCCACCTTTCAAACAAAATCCATGCGGATTTTGTTGTTATACGGTATTAGCACCTGTTTCCAAGTGTTATCCCCTGCTTCTGGGCAGATTTCCCACGTGTTACTCACCAGTTCGCCACTCGCTTCATTGTTGAAATCAGTGCAAGCACGTCATTCAACGGAAGCTCGTTCGACTTGCATGTATTAGGCATGCCGCCAGCGTTCGTCCTGAGCCAGGATCAAACTCTCATCTTATGATGAGAACTTAAGTAAGCTCATCGATTGTTGTTACATTTTTAAAAGCGAATTGACTTCGCAAATATTGTTTGGGTTTGATTCTAAAATCAAACCGCCCTACACATATTTGGTTTGTCGAAACAATGTTCAGTTTTCAAAGGTCTACCAAGTTATCAGAAGCAAGTGCCCCGTGA
>NZ_JAPQLF010000026.1:0-621 GCF_028982105.1 Wolbachia endosymbiont of Drosophila bicornuta
TTTTCTTTAGCTACTCTTAACATTTTCTCAACAGCTATACTATCTTTACGTAGTATAGCATAAGCAAGTGATATAATAGTTGGTTCTTTACCCCGATGTTTGCTTACTTCCGTAGTAAGAATCCTTTGTTTTTCCTTTTCAGATATTTTTTCTAGTTCTTCAGCAATGCTACTTTTTTTGCCTTCTATTTTTGATGCTAATTTTAAAATACTTTTTTCATCTTTCTCTTTCAATTTCGAATCGTTTACCTGATGAGTCATTTTTTTTCTCAAGGTCTTTCTTATTAAACTAAGCATAACATTTTCTCTCTTCGTGGTTATAATATTTGCTTTTATGAATCAGTTGTGTTGACAATGTATTAATTGCATAGCTCAGACATTGTTTTATAAAGTAAAATTTTAGTAGACCACCTTACAAGAACGTTTCTTGCTAATTCTGAATCCGAAAAAAGGACGCAGTAAAGTTATTTGTAAGGGAAGAATGAAACTTGTAGCTATAGCTAAACTGACTTACGATAATTTGAAAAACCGTCATCCCGCTGCTTGTTAGCGCTTACTATTACCCACAAATATAAATGTTTGTTGCATAGCTCTTAATGGCATAACTTTTGCTTGAAATAAC
>NZ_JAPQLF010000027.1:0-1765 GCF_028982105.1 Wolbachia endosymbiont of Drosophila bicornuta
GAAAAGCGTAATATACGCAGCCCGCGCCGATGAGTTTCTCGGCACTGCTCTTTAACAATTTATCAGACAATCTGTGTGGGCACTCCACAAGACGATATCCAGCATCTTCGGATGCAAAAAAATATCAAGTCTTGAAGAGTGACTAACTGAAGTAAAATTCATGCAGTAAATCTTTGAGCATCGCTTCTCGAGTGGAAGCAAATCAAGCTTTTAATTGAAGAGTTTGATCATGGCTCAGATTGAACGCTGGCGGCAGGCTTAACACATGCAAGTCGAGCGGTAGCACAGGGGAGCTTGCTCCCTGGGTGACGAGCGGCGGACGGGTGAGTAATGTCTGGGAAACTGCCTGATGGAGGGGGATAACTACTGGAAACGGTAGCTAATACCGCATAACGTCGCAAGACCAAAGAGGGGGACCTTCGGGCCTCTTGCCATCAGATGTGCCCAGATGGGATTAGCTAGTAGGTGGGGTAATGGCTCACCTAGGCGACGATCCCTAGCTGGTCTGAGAGGATGACCAGCCACACTGGAACTGAGACACGGTCCAGACTCCTACGGGAGGCAGCAGTGGGGAATATTGCACAATGGGCGCAAGCCTGATGCAGCCATGCCGCGTGTGTGAAGAAGGCCTTCGGGTTGTAAAGCACTTTCAGCGAGGAGGAAGGTGGTGAACTTAATACGTTCATCAATTGACGTTACTCGCAGAAGAAGCACCGGCTAACTCCGTGCCAGCAGCCGCGGTAATACGGAGGGTGCAAGCGTTAATCGGAATTACTGGGCGTAAAGCGCACGCAGGCGGTTTGTTAAGTCAGATGTGAAATCCCCGGGCTCAACCTGGGAACTGCATTTGAAACTGGCAAGCTAGAGTCTCGTAGAGGGGGGTAGAATTCCAGGTGTAGCGGTGAAATGCGTAGAGATCTGGAGGAATACCGGTGGCGAAGGCGGCCCCCTGGACGAAGACTGACGCTCAGGTGCGAAAGCGTGGGGAGCAAACAGGATTAGATACCCTGGTAGTCCACGCTGTAAACGATGTCGATTTGGAGGTTGTGCCCTTGAGGCGTGGCTTCCGGAGCTAACGCGTTAAATCGACCGCCTGGGGAGTACGGCCGCAAGGTTAAAACTCAAATGAATTGACGGGGGCCCGCACAAGCGGTGGAGCATGTGGTTTAATTCGATGCAACGCGAAGAACCTTACCTACTCTTGACATCCAGAGAACTTTCCAGAGATGGATTGGTGCCTTCGGGAACTCTGAGACAGGTGCTGCATGGCTGTCGTCAGCTCGTGTTGTGAAATGTTGGGTTAAGTCCCGCAACGAGCGCAACCCTTATCCTTTGTTGCCAGCGGTTCGGCCGGGAACTCAAAGGAGACTGCCAGTGATAAACTGGAGGAAGGTGGGGATGACGTCAAGTCATCATGGCCCTTACGAGTAGGGCTACACACGTGCTACAATGGCATATACAAAGAGAAGCGACCTCGCGAGAGCAAGCGGACCTCATAAAGTATGTCGTAGTCCGGATTGGAGTCTGCAACTCGACTCCATGAAGTCGGAATCGCTAGTAATCGTAGATCAGAATGCTACGGTGAATACGTTCCCGGGCCTTGTACACACCGCCCGTCACACCATGGGAGTGGGTTGCAAAAGAAGTAGGTAGCTTAACCTTCGGGAGGGCGCTTACCACTTTGTGATTCATGACTGGGGTGAAGTCGTAACAAGGTAACCGTAGGGGAACCTGCGGTTGGATCACCTCCTTACCTAAAGATATT
>NZ_JAPQLF010000028.1:0-506 GCF_028982105.1 Wolbachia endosymbiont of Drosophila bicornuta
TGCTTATGGCTATGGTAGAGCAGTAGCATATTATGATCTGTTCGGATTATTGTAAAAAGAGCTATAATAGGAGAACTGACAGTGGAAAATAGTTATTTGAAAAAAAATTACTGAAATAAGCAAAAAAGATAGAGTAAGGTTTATAGAAAAAGATTCTGATCTATCAATTAGGAAACAGGCTGATTTACTTGGGATTTGCAGGTCTAGCCTATATTATAGGCCTATAATTAATAACGAAAGTGAAGTAGCAAATTTGATTCAAAAAGTATATTTGGCTTCTGATTGCCGTTATGGATATCGCAAAATTACTGCTGAAATCATAGCGAGTGGAGTAGTAGTCAATCACAAGAAAATCTTAAGAATTATGAAAAAAATGAAGATCAGTGGGCTATATTGTAGAAAAAAATGTAATACAAGTATTAAAGAAAAAAAGCATAAAATATAGCACTTCTCGCAATAGTCCGAATAGGATAAGATATGTGCTTATGGCTATGGTAGAGCAGTAG
>NZ_JAPQLF010000029.1:0-2066 GCF_028982105.1 Wolbachia endosymbiont of Drosophila bicornuta
GAACTTACCCGACAAGGAATTTCGCTACCTTAGGACCGTTATAGTTACGGCCGCCGTTTACTGGGGCTTCGATCAAGAGCTTCGCCTTGCGGCTGACCCCATCAATTAACCTTCCAGCACCGGGCAGGCGTCACACCGTATACGTCCACTTTCGTGTTTGCACAGTGCTGTGTTTTTATTAAACAGTTGCAGCCAGCTGGTATCTTCGACTGGCTTCAGCTCCATCCGCGAAGGACTTCACCTACATGCCAGCGTGCCTTCTCCCGAAGTTACGGCACCATTTTGCCTAGTTCCTTCACCCGAGTTCTCTCAAGCGCCTTGGTATTCTCTACCTGACCACCTGTGTCGGTTTGGGGTACGATTCAATGTTACCTGGAGCTTAGAGGCTTTTCCTGGAAGCAGGGCATCAACTACTTCTGCACCGTAGTGCATCGTCATCACGCCTCAGGGTTAGTATGTAACCGGATTTACCAGGTCACACCCCCTACACGCTTAAACCGGGACAACCGTCGCCCGGCTAGCCTAGCCTTCTCCGTCCCCCCTTCGCAGTAACACCAAGTACAGGAATATTAACCTGTTTCCCATCGACTACGCTTTTCAGCCTCGCCTTAGGGGTCGACTCACCCTGCCCCGATTAACGTTGGACAGGAACCCTTGGTCTTCCGGCGAGCGGGCTTTTCACCCGCTTTATCGTTACTTATGTCAGCATTCGCACTTCTGATACCTCCAGCAACCCTCACAGGCCACCTTCAACGGCTTACAGAACGCTCCCCTACCCAACAACGCCTAAGCGTCGCTGCCGCAGCTTCGGTGCATGGTTTAGCCCCGTTACATCTTCCGCGCAGGCCGACTCGACCAGTGAGCTATTACGCTTTCTTTAAATGATGGCTGCTTCTAAGCCAACATCCTGGCTGTCTATGCCTTCCCACATCGTTTCCCACTTAACCATGACTTTGGGACCTTAGCTGGCGGTCTGGGTTGTTTCCCTCTTCACGACGGACGTTAGCACCCGCCGTGTGTCTCCCGTGATAACATTCTTCGGTATTCGGAGTTTGCATCGGTTTGGTAAGCCGGGATGGCCCCCTAGCCGAAACAGTGCTCTACCCCCGAAGATGAGTTCACGAGGCGCTACCTAAATAGCTTTCGGGGAGAACCAGCTATCTCCCGGTTTGATTGGCCTTTCACCCCCAGCCACAAGTCATCCGCTAATTTTTCAACATTAGTCGGTTCGGTCCTCCAGTTAGTGTTACCCAACCTTCAACCTGCCCATGGCTAGATCACCGGGTTTCGGGTCTATACCTTGCAACTAATCGCCCAGTTAAGACTCGGTTTCCCTACGGCTCCCCTATACGGTTAACCTTGCTACAAAATATAAGTCGCTGACCCATTATACAAAAGGTACGCAGTCACACCACGAAGGTGCTCCCACTGCTTGTACGTACACGGTTTCAGGTTCTATTTCACTCCCCTCGCCGGGGTTCTTTTCGCCTTTCCCTCACGGTACTGGTTCACTATCGGTCAGTCAGGAGTATTTAGCCTTGGAGGATGGTCCCCCCATATTCAGACAGGATGTCACGTGTCCCGCCCTACTCATCGAACTCACGACCTGTGCATTTTAGTGTACGGGGCTATCACCCTTTGCTGCGCGACTTTCCAGACGCTTCCACTAACACACAAGCCGATTCAGGTTCTGGGCTCCTCCCCGTTCGCTCGCCGCTACTGGGGGAATCTCGGTTGATTTCTTTTCCTCGGGGTACTTAGATGTTTCAGTTCCCCCGGTTCGCCTCATGCCACTATGTATTCATGACATGATAGTGTGTCGAAACACACTGGGTTTCCCCATTCGGGTATCGCCGGTTGTAACGGTTCATATCACCTTACCGACGCTTTTCGCAGATTAGCACGCCCTTCATCGCCTCTGACTGCCTAGGCATCCACCGTGTACGCTTAGTCACTTAACCTCACAACCCGAAGATGTTTCCATCGTTCGCGCTGCAAACATTTGAGAGACTCTATGACAGGTTACTCTTCATCCCAGTACATCTACGGAGGGATAAATTTCAGCC
>NZ_JAPQLF010000030.1:0-3480 GCF_028982105.1 Wolbachia endosymbiont of Drosophila bicornuta
AATGCCGGCGGCGACCTACTCTCCCACACCCTCCCGGGTGCAGTACCATCGGCGCAGGTGGGCTTAGCTACCGGGTTCGGAAAGGGACCGGGCGTGACCCCACCGCCAAAACCACCGACAAATCTATCAACGAAACAACCACACACACCCAACACCCACCAACCGGCGGGACTGGTGTGCTGTGCCGTTCCAGACACTGCACAATGGACGCGAAATCTACAAACGCTGCAAGATACGTGCTCACCAACACACCACAAAGCATGTTCAAGTGTAATGTTCGGTCAATTAGTACCGGTCACCTCCACCACTCACATGGCTTCCAGATCCGGCCTATCAACCCCGTCGTCTACAGGGAACCTCACACGAAACCTCATCTCGAAACAGGCTTCCCGCTTAGATGCTTTCAGCGGTTATCCCTCCCGTACGTAGCCAACCAGCAATGCCACGGGCGTGACAACTGGCCCACCAGAGGTACGTCCAACCCGGTCCTCTCGTACTAGGGTCAGCCTTTCTCAAGTTTCAACGCGCACGGCGGATAGAGACCGAACTGTCTCACGACGTTCTAAACCCAGCTCGCGTGCCGCTTTAATGGGCGAACAGCCCAACCCTTGGGACCAACTCCAGCCCCAGGATGCGACGAGCCGACATCGAGGTGCCAAACCATCCCGTCGATATGGACTCTTGGGGAAGATCAGCCTGTTATCCCCGGGGTACCTTTTATCCGTTGAGCGACACCGCTTCCACAAGCCGGTGCCGGATCACTAGTCCCGACTTTCGTCCCTGCTCGACCTGTCAGTCTCACAGTCAAGCTCCCTTGTGCACTTACACTCAACACCTGATTACCAACCAGGCTGAGGGAACCTTTGGGCGCCTCCGTTACACTTTGGGAGGCAACCGCCCCAGTTAAACTACCCACCAGGCACTGTCCCTGACCCGGATCACGGGCCGAGGTTCAGACATCCAATACGATCAGAGTGGTATTTCAACAACGACTCCACAACCACTGGCGTAGCCGCTTCACAGTCTCCCACCTATCCTACACAAACCGAACCGAACACCAATACCAAGCTATAGTGAAGGTCCCGGGGTCTTTTCGTCCTGCCGCGCGTAACGAGCATCTTTACTCGTACTGCAATTTCGCCGGGCCTGTGGTTGAGACAGCAGAGAAGTCGTTACGCCATTCGTGCAGGTCGGAACTTACCCGACAAGGAATTTCGCTACCTTAGGATGGTTATAGTTACCACCGCCGTTTACTGGGGCTTAAATTCTCCGCTTCGGGCCAAAGCCCTAACAGGTCCTCTTAACCTTCCAGCACCGGGCAGGCGTCAGTCCGTATACATCGACTTACCGTCTTCGCACGGACCTGTGTTTTTAGTAAACAGTCGCTTCCCTCTATTCTCTGCGACCCACACCAGCCAACAACCCGCAAAAGGCTGCGACCAGCACGGGCCCCCCTTCTCCCGAAGTTACGGGGGCATTTTGCCGAATTCCTTAACCACAGTTCACCCGAACGCCTCGGTATACTCTACCAGACCACCTGTGTCGGTTTAGGGTACGGGCCGAACACGCACTCGCTAGAGGCTTTTCTCGACAGCACAGGATCACCGACATCCCCACAAAAGGGTACGCATCACGCCTCACCCTGTATGCGCCCCGGATTTACCTGGGACACGGGCCACACGCTTACACCACAATCCAATAAGTGGCTCGGCTACCTCACTGCGTCACCCCATCACTAGACTACTACGGATCAGGTCCCACGCATCCACACCACCAGCACACCAAAGATGCACCGACAGTCCTTCAGGGTGGTTAGTCTCACCGCCTCATCTCCTTTCGCACATGCTCGGGTACGGGAATATCAACCCGTTAACCATCGACTACGCCTGTCGGCCTCGCCTTAGGCCCCGACTCACCCTGGGAAGACAAACTTGACCCAGGAACCCTTAGTCATTCGGCGGATGAGTTTCTCACTCATCAATCGCTACTCATGCCTGCATTCTCACTCGCATAGCCTCCAGCACTGGGTCACCCCGCACCTTCACCGGCCACACGACGCTCCCCTACCAACCACACACAACAGTGTGCAGTTCCGCGGCTTCGGCGGTGTACTTAAGCCCCACTACATTGTCGGCGCACGGCCACTCGACCAGTGAGCTATTACGCACTCTCTCAAGGATGGCTGCTTCTAAGCCAACCTCCTGGCTGTCTTCGCGACCGCACATCCTTTTCCACTTAGCACACCCTTAGGGGCCTTAGCCGGCGATCTGGGCTGTTTCCCTCTCGACCACGAAGCTTATCCCCCGCAGTCTCACTGCCGCGCTCTCACTTACCGGCATTCGGAGTTTGGCTGACGTCGCTAAGATGATAGTCCCGCTCAACCAACCAGTAGCTCTACCTCCGGCAAGAAACACACGACGCTGCACCTAAATGCATTTCGGGGAGAACCAGCTATCACGGAGTTTGATTGGCCTTTCACCCCTACCCACAACTCATCCCCTCAGTTTTCAACCTAAGTGGGTTCGCGCCTCCACGACGTCTTACCATCGCTTCACACTGGCCATGGGTAGATCACCCCGCTTCGGGTCCAGGACACGCCACTAAAAACACACTCGTTAGTATTCGCTTTCGCTACGACTACCCCACACGGGTTAACCTCGCGACGTGCCGCTGACTCGCAGGCTCATTCTTCAAAAGGCACGCCATCACCCCGAAAGGCTCTGACGGATTGTAAGCACACGGTTTCAGGTACTATTTCACTCCCCTCCCGGGGTACTTTTCACCATTCCCTCACGGTACTATCCGCTATCGGTCACAATGAGTATTCAGGCTTACCGGGTGGTCCCGGCAGATTCACAGCAGATTCCACGAGCCCGCTGCTACTCGGGGACACTCACACACCCGCACACACATGCTTTCACGTACCGGACTCTCACCGTCTACGGCAGGCCATCCCAGACCACTTCCGCTAACACGCATGCGACAGGCGACCAGCTGTCAGACCAGTCCTGCAAGACCCCACAACACCGACACCGCAACCCCTGACAGGTATCACACAGCACCGGTTTAGCCATCATCCGCTGTCGTTCGCCACTACCCACGGAATCACAATTGTTTTCTTCTCCTGCGGGTACTGAGATGTTTCACTTCCCCGCGTCACTCCCACACCGACTATACATTCACCGGCAGGTGACCGCCCACAACGACGGCCGGGTTTCCCCATTCGGACACCCTCGGATCAACGCTTGGTTGACAACTCCCCGAGGCATTTCGCAGTCTCCCACGTCCTTCATCAGCTCATCATGCCAAGGCATCCACCGTGTGCCCTTAACACACAACACAAACAGGCTCATAAGAGCCCGGGTGAACAACAAAAAAATTTGCAGTAATAAAGAAGATACTCGCGTCCACTATACAGTTCTCAAACAACACGAACCCCCACGCCGACAGCCACCAACAGTGACCGACCAACCGGGAATC
>NZ_JAPQLF010000031.1:0-11279 GCF_028982105.1 Wolbachia endosymbiont of Drosophila bicornuta
TATAAGCGCGTTCAGCTTATTTAGATAAAAATCTAGATGTAGATGAAGTTTTGTAAAGACATACAGTATCCATATACTGCAAAAAATTGAACATAAGACGCCGATACATTAAGTAATCCTTACCTTTTAATCTGCAGATTGGCGAAAGCAAATACAATAGCTTCAGTTTCATGATAAGGGGGCTGGCGGAGTTTGTCAAGCAACTTTCTATATAATATTTTCTAAAATAAATAGACTTCTCGCATCCAATTTCGGTAGCGCGCGACACACAACTGCAATGACAAGGTTTTGTAAGATAAACATCATATTCACACGAAGTACTTGACTTCACTTGTACTAAGAAGCATTTTATATATGTTGTGTGCCCGTAGCTCAGCTGGATAGAGCAACAGCCTTCTAAGCTGTGGGTCGTAGGTTCGAATCCAACCGGGCACACTCTTTTATCAATACTTTCTATAAATCTTCAAGTACTCTGGCACCACATTTTCAATTGCTAATGGTCGAACCTTCATTGTTTCAAGGTCAACTGACTTTTCGATTGAACTATTCATCATAACTTTCACCTGATCTTGAGTAAGCATAGGGTTCGTATCTCCGGTTATTGGTTTTAGCAGCATAGAAATAATTTTATTTTCTAAAAAGAAAGCTATTAACTTTGCCATTGGAAAAGATACATTGATCAACAAACACTTTCTGTTAGTAACATTCAGAATAAACTTCAATAAGCTTTTGAAAGAGTAAACCTTTGGTCCACCCATGTTATAAATTTTCTTGTCTTGCTTATTAAAACTGATAATACGATATACCACTTCAGCTAAGTCTGTTACACATATTGGCTGAAATTTAGTTGTTCCATTGCCAATTAGTGGTAAGAAAGGAAGAATAGTTGCTAATCTTGCAAATTTATTAAAGAAGTTGTCTTCTTTACCAAATACAAGGCTTGGCCTAATTATTATTGCTTTTTGAAATGCTGAAGTTACAGCTTTTTCACCTTCCAATTTACTTTTGGCATATTTTGACAACTTGCTATTTTCTATTACCATAGCAGAAAAATGTATCATCATAGGTACATTTTTCATTTTTGCAGCTTTTGCTATCCTTTCAGCTATTTTAAAGTGAACAGCGTAAAAATCGTGCTTTTTTGCTTCATATAATATTCCCACTAAGTTTATAGCTACATCACATTCTTCCATAGCATCCAGAACTGATTTTTCATCAAAAAATCGCCTTTAAATATTGATATTTGTCCTAAATTGCCACACAATTTTAAACAAGCAGCTTTTTCCTGATTACGAGTGAATATCTTTATTAAATATCCTTCTGCTGCCAAGCGTCTTACGATGTGTTTCCCTATAAACCCCGTTCCACCAAAAATAATTACACGTTTTATCACAATTAAAGTTCCTAATAATTTGTTACTGTAAATCAATAGAATGATTTCGCTTAATATTTTATTACGAATTCCCGTACAATAAGATCCATTTTCATTCCTCGTGAGCCTTTAACTAGAATTGCGTCATTATTCTGAATAATGTTAGCTAAATCACTTTTCAATTGATTAGAATCATTAAAATGCGTGCCTCTTATATTATCTGGCAAAAACTCATGCAATTCTAACATAAATTTACCAACTGTATAAACTTTATCTACATTATTTTCTGTGATAACCTTAACCAGATCTGTATGAAATTTTATGCTTTCATCACCAAGTTCCAACATATCACCAAGCAAAGCTACTTTTCTCTGATTAGAATATGTACTCAAAGTTTTTATCGCAGTTTTCATCGAAGCAGGGCTGGCGTTATAGGAGTCATCAATTAAATGTATATATTTTCTATTGTATTTGACCTTATGAATATTGCCTCTACCTTTCGTTACACTAAAATTCTTAAGTGCAAGTGGTAATTTTGATAAATCAAGTCCGAGGCTCTGCACAACTGCTGCTGCAACAAGTAGCGAATAAGCAAAATGCTCACCTTGCACACGTAAATTACAGTTTATAGTTTGATTATCACTCAGCCTGATTTTTAAATTTAGCCCGTCATCATTTCTTATTAGGTCCAACAAACAAACTTCAGCATTTTTATCTTTACCGAAGCTTATTACATTTCTATTGGCATGCGATGAGAGATAATCATAATATTTATTATCTCTGTTCAAAATCAAAGTACCGTTATTTTTCATACCATACAGAATCTCTAACTTCGCTTGTGCAACGTCAAATAGTGATGAAAAATTTTCAGTATGTGCAGGTTCGATGTTGGTAATAACTGCAATATTCGGATTACTAATCTTTGATAATTCTTTTATTTCACCAGCTTTATTCATTCCCATTTCAAGGATTAAGTACTGGCAGTTTTTTGGAGCTTTTAGAATTGTCAAAGGCAATCCTATATTATTATTTAAGTTACCTTCGTTTGCATGTGACACTCCATATTGCGATAAAACAGTGTGCAGCATATCCTTTGTAGTAGTTTTCCCGACACTGCCTGTAATTGCAATAACTTTAGCGTCAACAAGAACATTTCTAATATAGTATGATGCCATATCGTGCAAAGCTTTCAGGGTATCTTGTACAATAACGAGAGGAAAATTTTTATATTTACCCTCACCTACTATTGCAGCTACTGCCCCTTTTAAAAACGCTTCATGCAAAAAATTATGGCCATCAAAATTCTTTCCCTTGAGTGCAATAAATAAATCACCTTTTTTTATGCTTCTTGTATCCGTTGAAATATTTGAGCTATGTATCCAATTACAACCATTTACGTCTCTTCCGCCAGTTGCATCAATGATATTATTTGTGCTCCATTTAAACATAATTTAGAGAGTATTCTTTATAATGAATTGAACAATAAAAGTAGCGAAAATACTACATGTTTTAGACAATGTACAAATAATGGTTGCAATCCCTATAATTCTATCTTATAATGGATACAGAAGTTTAAATTTTTTCGTCTATAATTAAAATGTATTTAGTTGTAGAAAGTACCTTGGAGGTATGTATGTTCACAGGAAAAAATGAAAAATCTACTTCTATACTAGCTAAAGTTGGTAATGCAGCTTCGGGAGTAGGAAGTTTTCTGGGTAGAGGTGTAAAAGTTCTAGTCAAGGGTGCAGTGTACCCTATATGGCCAAAGAATTGCTTTAAGTCCTGGGATGAAATGCGGCACGACATAAAAAATGGCGGACGTTCTATTATTGGCAACCCACTTGAAGAATATGATCCACCTATAGAAACCACACAAGCTAGTGAGGATCTTGGTGTCCAAATAATGGAGCAAAAGAAAGGAACAGGAAAGGTAACTTTTTTAGCATCAAGGACTCTGACAGGGGATATACCCTATTTGACGCCAGAACGATTAGGTGAAATAAAGCAAAACCTGCCAAATGTAACTATCTTTAAAGAAGAAAACAAAGTTGTAATTGAAGTTGATGTTAAAAAAATAATTGAAGACATCAAAAAGAACAATCCAGGAATTGATGAGAAAAGAATAAAAGAGCTTGCTCTTGAAAAAATTGCTGAAGGAGCTGAAGGAGTTGGTGGCAACCTTAAAAAGCTAGCAAAAATTACTGGCGGAGAATTTAAAGTTCACACAGACTTAAAATTGCTGTATGGTATTGCAGGAAGATTGTATAAGGAATATGATGATCAAAAGCAGTCATCAGACAAAGTTGTGAAGTCTGATGTTGGTCAGCCTTCAGAAACTATAGCTTCAGGTGAGAAAAAATGGGCGCAAGAAGCTATAAAAGCAGGTAAGTCGCAAAGTTGTGGAATGCAGAAATAAGTTATAGGGGAGTATTATGAGTGAAGCTAAAAAAATAGAGGAAAGACATCATAGTCTAACTGTTCCTGGGGATATGTATCACTTGCAACCAGGAGTTATTACTGGAAAAAGGGTAAGTGGAATAGAACCCTTTTTGAAAGAACAGCAGGACGTGGTAAAAGTAAGGGAACTTGTAAGCTCTTTAAATCTTGAAGATGCTTCTGGTGAAGCGATAAAACCACTATCTACACCTAATGTAGAGAAAAACGAAGAAAGAGGGAAAGGTCGCTCTTAAAATATGAGCAATGAAGTTTATGATAGCGATAACATCTTTGCTCAAGTATTAAGAGGTGAGTTACCTTGTAAGAAGGTACATGAAAATGAAAATGTACTAGCTTTTCATGATAAGTACCCTGACGCACCAGTTCATATTTTAGTTATATCAAAAAATCAATATATTTCATATGATGATTTCATTCTAAAAGCTCCTGAAGAGGAAATAGCGGATTTCTTCAAAACTGTAAGAGAGATAGCACACAAATATAATCTAGAAAAAACAGGATATAGATTAGTCACTAACTACGGTGAAAATGGAGAGCAGGTTGTACCACACTTTCACGTGCATATTTTAGGTGGTAAAAAGTTAGGAAAGCATGTAAACTCATAGTGTTATATGTTTTGTTAAATGAGCGAATATTTAACCATAGTAATCTTTATCTGCGTATCAATTGTAGTATCTTTTGCTTTAGGTATATTGCCTATGTTTCTTGCAGTGAGTAAGCCAGATGGTGAAAAGCTTTCCACATATGAGTGTGGCTTCAATCCACTATCCAGTGCAAGAAAAAATTTTGACATTAAATTTTATCTAGTTTCAATATTATTTATAATATTTGACTTAGAAATTGCTTTTCTTTTTCCTTGGGCTGTTTCTTTATCTAAGATAAGCTATGGTGGATTTTGGTCTATGATGGTATTTCTTGCAATACTCACTATAGGTTTTATCTATGAATGGTGTAAAGGTGCATTAGAGTGGGAGTAGTTTATGACAAATCAAATTCTATCTAATGATGACTGGGGTCGTTATAAAAAAGAAGGGTTTCTTGTCACTAAATTTGGTGATTTAACAGATTATGTAATGAATTGGGCAAGGTCTGGTTCATTGTGGCCAATGACATTTGGTCTTGCATGTTGCGCAGTTGAGATGATGCATACTGCATCCAGCCGTTATGATCTTGATAGATATGGTATAATGTTTCGTGCAAGCCCACGTCAATCAGATGTGATGATTGTTGCTGGCACACTAACTAATAAAATGGCAGCAGCATTGCGCAAGGTTTATGATCAAATGGCAGACCCGAAGTATGTTATTTCCATGGGAAGTTGTGCAAATGGTGGTGGTTATTACCATTACTCTTATTCAGTAGTCCGAGGCTGTGATAGAATTGTGCCAGTTGACGTGTATGTCCCTGGATGCCCACCAACCGCTGAGGCGTTGCTATATGGAATGCTATGCCTACAAAACAAAATAAAACGGACTCGGAATGGATAAAACTGCAAAGTATATACAAAAAAAGACCAAATGCGAGTGCATTCAAAAAGATGATGGCATTATTGTAATATATTCAACTTTAGATGAAATTGAAAAGTACCTATTCTTTCTACGTGATGATGAAAAGTGTAGGTTTGAACTATTAGTTGATATTTTTGGGGTTGACTATCCAAATAGAGAGAAGCGTTTCGAGCTAATATACAATCTGCTCAGCATTGTGCATAATATTAGAGTACACATAAAGCTTCAGTTATGTGAAAGCGACATGCCTCCAAGTGTAGCGAAGATATTTAGTACGGCTTTGTGGTTTGAGCGTGAAGTGTTTGATATGTATGGAATAGAGTTTTCTGATCACCCTGATTTGCGTAGGATTCTAACAGACTATGGATTCAAGGGTCATCCAATGTTAAAAGATTTCCCTCTCACTGGTTATGAGGAAGTAAGATATGATATAGAGACAAAAAAGGTTGTGTATAATCCTATAGATTTACCGCAAGATTTTCGTATGTTTGATAGCTTATCGCCTTGGGAAGGTAAAACCATAAAAGTAAATACAAAGGAGTAGAAAATGACAGTACAAAGAAAAAAAATATCTTTAATCGGTGCAGGAAATATCGGTGGAACTCTCACCCATATGATTGCACTAAGGGAACTCGGTGATGTTGTTTTACTTGATATTAGTGATGGAATACCACAAGGTAAAGCACTCGACATAGCAGAATCATCCCCTATTGATGGATTTAATGTCAATATTACTGGCACAAATAGGTATGAAGATATAAAAAACTCCGATGCAATTATAATAACCGCTGGCATCGCTAGAAAACCTGGAATGAGCAGGGATGACCTCCTGCAAACCAATGCTAAAGTAATGAAGGAGGTTGGCGAAAATATTAAAAAATATTCTCCAAACGCGTTTGTAATAGTGGTTACCAACCCTTTGGATGCCATGGTTTCAGTGGTGCATAAATTTTCAAACCTTCCAACTAATATGATTGTTGGCATGGCAGGAGTGCTTGATTCTTCCCGTTTTCGTTACTTTCTTGCAAGTGAGTTAAATATCTCAGTTGAAGATATATCTGCTTTTGTGCTTGGAGGACATGGCGACACTATGGTATCACTAATCAATTGTGCTTCAGTTGCTGGAGTTCCACTTACTCAAATTATCGATATGGGTCTTATCACACAGAAAAAAGTCGATGAAATAGTTGAACGCACTCGCAATGGCGGTAAAGAAATAGTTGATCTGCTTAAGTCTGGATCTGCATACTACGCTCCTGCATCTTCAGCTATATGCATGTTAGAATCACATTTAAAAGATAAGAGGCGCATATTACCATGTGCTGCTTACCTTAATGGTGAATATGGTGTAGAAGAGTTGTTTATTGGTGTTCCTGTAATTATTGGAAAAAACGGAATTGAAAAGATCCTAGAAGTTAAAATGAATGATAGTGAACAAGAAATGTTTAATAAGTCTGTAAACTCGGTGAGAGAGCTGGTGAAATCTTTAGGTTCATAAGCAAATTAATGGTTTTATAGAGCTTCTTTATAGCTCAAACAGCCTAAAAGAGTTGCTTGTGGTTACCTTCGCTACTTGTTCTGGTGACTCATTCCACAACTCTGCCAAACAATCAACAACGTATTTCACCATTGCTGGTTCATTCTTTTTTCCCCTATAAGGCTCAGGTGATAGATATGGTGCATCAGTTTCGACTAAAACACGCTCGCGTGGTACATTTTGTGCAATTTCTCTGAGTAAGCTCGCATTTTTAAAAGTAATAATTCCAGAAAATGAAATATATAACCCCAAATCTATAGATTGATCAGCAAGTTCTTTAGAGGAAGCAAAGCAGTGCATTACTCCACTAAAAGCACCGGCTTTCATTTCTGACCTTAACATATCGATCATCTCATTATCAGCGCTTCTTGTGTGAATAACTAAAGGTAGTCCAGTTATTCTTGACGCTTCTATATGTAATGCAAAACTTTTTTTCTGATTGTCTTTGTTGTCAGATTTATAAAAATCTAACCCGGTTTCACCGATACTAATTACCTTTTGATTTTTGGTAAATTCAACTAATTCATCAACATGTATACACTCACCGTTTTCTATAGCAGCATCAAGCGGATGTATACCAACAGAGGAGTAGACCTGATCATAGGATGAAGAAATTTTTAATAACTTAGGAACATCGTCAATGCTTACGCATATGTTATGCAAAACCTTTACACCATTTTGCTCTGCCCTTGAAATTACTTTTGGTATTTCATCGTCAGAAAAATAAACCAAGTGGCAATGAGAATCTACTATCATGAGCTTATTGTTGAGGCTTTTATTACAGAAGAAAACTCTTCTATCACTGTTTTATAAACTTCTTTTTTAAATGATATAGCACTGGCTACTAAACTATCTATACCTTGCCAACGCCACTCTTTGAACTCTGGATGACCAGTATAATTAATATCAATGTCCTCATCCTCTCCGCAAAACTTCATTAAGAACCACCTTTGCTTTTGACCAGAATATTTTCCATTCCAGCATATTGGTATAACTTCTTCAGGCAAGTTGTAGTATATCCAATCCTTGCTTTTAGTTATAACCTTTACTTTATTAGTACCAACCTCCTCTAGCAACTCACGTAACGCTGCTTGTTCCAGTTCCTCACCATCATCAACACCTCCTTGTGGCATCTGCCAGTAAGAATCGCTATCAAAGCGTTTTCCAATAAAGGCATGTCCTTGTCTGTTAAATAGCATTATGCCAACACAAGGACGGTACTTATCTTTCTGCTCAACCACGAGTACGCTCTGTTTTTAAATGATTTGTTACAGAAGTTTTAATTAATTTTCCATTTTTTTATTTCTTCATCTCTTCAACAATTTTCTTTGCAACTTCCTTTGCATTCAAGTTCGAGTTATCAATTTCAAGCGAACCCTCAGGTATAAATAGCCTTTTCCCTTCAATTTTCTTTATAGCAAAATCCGGATCAGTAATTTTATTTTCCTGATATCTCTCTTCTGATTGGACACGTCTTACTAGTTTTTCATTATTACAATGTAATACTACAGAAAAAATTTCCATGTCCATTTTTTTACTTAAATTTACCACTGAGTTATATAATCTTTGGTCATAGGGATCACCATCTATCAATTCATTTGTAAATATATAATGTTTTGATTTTACGTAGTGTTTTTCCAGTATTGCTAATACATTTTCCCTAACTGCAAAAATTTTTTCCCATAGTTCATCTGGAACTTCAGCGTTTTGTAATTTAACAATATCAAATATAATATTATTGAATAGATTATTGCTTACTATTACTGCACCAATGATTTTACACAGTTCCTTTGCAGTAGTAAACTTACCACTGCCTGGAAAGCCGATCAAGTAGATGAGAGTCTTGCCCATAATGAATACTAGTAAAAAGCTATTTTCAATTATATAAAAAGTATATACATTGTACATGCTAAAAACATGATGATAAAATAGATGCAGGTAATACCTTTAACAAGTAGTTGCGTTGAAAATAGTTCATATTTAGAAATTTTGAGTATATAATTACAAATGAATCATATAACCTTTAAACAATGCTTAGCGATATGGAATCGATAAGAAGTACAATTGAAGAGATAATAGATCAAAATAAAGGTCATGATATAGTGACTTTTGATGTGCAGAATAAAACCGTTATTGCAAAATATATGATTATTGCATCTGGTGATTCAAGCCGTCACGTTAAAGCTTTAGCTGAGCACGTAATAAAAAGCCTCAAGCCACATGATAAAATAGATGTAGAAGGTATGGATGAAGGCAATTGGGTAGTTTTGAATTTTCAAGGCATAATGGTTCACATATTCAGGCCGGAAGTAAGGGAGTATTATAAAATAGAAGAGTTATGGAACTGATTGCCTGGATAGCTGGTGCACAACTGCACAAACGTTGTAATTTTGAAGGCAACTCCTGCACAGGTAGTGGTGTCATGAAAGTAGCTGACACTGGAATCCAGTTTTTCATGCAATTTCATCGAAAACGTTGTATAGTGTGCTTGTTTATAATTAAGTTCCAGTGTCTGGGCACTGGCTTCTCTATTAGGGTTACCTTCAGCATTAATGACAGGATAGACTGGGGTTTATAAAATGAAACACGCATCTGAATTTTTAAATTTCATCCAAGAAAGAGGGTACCTATGCCAATGCACAAACATTGAAGGACTAGATCAATTATTATTGCAGAGCAATTATATAGTTGCATACATTGGGTTTGATTGCACAGCACCAAGTCTTCATGCTGGTCACCTAATTCAGATTATGATGCTCTGTCACCTACAAAAATTTGGTTATAAGCCGGTAGTCTTACTTGGAGGTGGCACAACAAAAATTGGTGACCCATCCTTCAAAGATAAAGCAAGAAGCATCTTGCCTGTAGAGAACATCAATCAAAATACATCCAGTATAAGGAGAATATTAGAGAAAATGGTGTCTTTTAATGACAGCAAGACTGGTGCAATGATAGTAAATAACGCAGATTGGTTGGATAACATAAAATACATAGATTTTTTGCGTGATATAGGAGCTTATTTTTCTGTAAATCGTATGCTAAGTTTTGATAGTGTGAAAACCAGGCTGGATAGAGAGCAAACCTTAAGCTTTCTGGAATTTAATTACATGCTATTGCAAGCTTACGACTTTATTGAATTAAACAGAAAATATGATTGTCGTCTGCAGATTGGAGGGTCAGACCAGTGGGGAAATATAGTAAACGGAATTGAACTTGGGAAAAAGTTGAATTTACCTGAGCTATTTGGCCTTACCATGCCTCTTTTATTAAATGCACAAGGAAAAAAAATGGGCAAAACTGAAAGTGGAGCAGTGTGGCTTGATGATAATATGCTAAAGCCTTACGACTACTGGCAATATTTTCGCAACGTTGATGATCAAGATGTTGGACGTTTTTTAAGATTGCTCACTGATGTGCCAATTGATGAGATTAGAAAATTAGAGTCTTTAAAGGATCAAGAAATAAATGAAGCAAAAAAGGTCTTGGCAACAGAAGTGACAAAAATATGTCATGGTGACAAAGAAGCGGAACTTGCACAATTTGCTGCAATTTCTGCTTTTGAGAATGAAGATAGCTCACTACTTCCTGATTACATCATAAAAAAAGAACAAGTTGCAAGCGGCATATCCTTAGTAGACCTACTACATGACAACGGTTTTGAACCTTCAAAAGGCGCTGCAAAGCGTTTAATACAGGGCAACGGATGCAAGATTAATGATAATGTTGTAAACAATATTGATCATGTAATAAATTTCGAAAGCTTTAAAGATCAGCCATTTATAAAATTATCTGCAGGAAAGAAACGCCATATAAAAGTTGTGGTAGATTAGGTCTCGAAGTAAGAAAACAAATTTTATACAAGTGAGAAATTAGATATGGAGCGAATTTTCAAAATTCGAGAATTATGTATAAAACAACTGGAAAGATAGTAGAAAGCGAAATTCTATTATATATAGCTAAAGTGGCTTAGGTTTACCTACAATTTGAAAAACAACAAATTCGTCATTCCGCTACTCATTGGCGGAATCTATACCGCGAATGAATCCATAACTCTACGGACATTGCAATTTGGGCCTACCAGGATGGCAATGCCTCTTATCCAGGTACCATCTTCTTGTCATCCCAGTGCTTGACACTGGGATGGCTTTGTTGCATAGCAACTGAAAAAATCTGGTGGCTACTGACAAAATTCATTATAAAATAGCCATTTAACCTTGAAAGAAAAAATATGCCACAAAAAATGAGGGTCAGTAACCATAGCGAATATAACAAATTTCTAGAAAAAAGAGGAAATATTTTTCATTATATCAACGAAGCCATAGAAAAGTGGTACGAGAATGGTCCAAAAATACCAGGTGGCAACAATATTTATAGCGATAAAGTTGTAATTTTGGTGCACATAATA
>NZ_JAPQLF010000032.1:0-3323 GCF_028982105.1 Wolbachia endosymbiont of Drosophila bicornuta
TATAAGCGCGTTCAGCTTATTTAGATAAAAATCTAGATGTAGATGAAGTTTTGTAAAGACATACAGTATCCATATACTGCAAAAAATTGAACATAAGACGCCGATACATTAAGTAATCCTTACCTTTTAATCTGCAGATTGGCGAAAGCAAATACAATAGCTTCAGTTTCATGATAAGGGGGCTGGCGAGGTTTGTCAAGGAAGTTTTTTCGTTTCTGCGGGCTACCTGGTTTTCCTACTGAAATTTTGAAAAATGTAATCCACTCCTATATTCAAATATATCAAGCAGTAATTCAAAATCAGCCATTGCGCCTTTTGCGTTATTATACGCGAGATTGAGCAGCTCTTTGTCCTGATATAAATCAGCAAATTTAAATTCCATACATCCTGATTGTTTTGTGCCTAAAATATCTCCACTGCCTCTTAGCATCATATCCCTTTCAGCAATGTAAAATCCATCTTGTGACTCACACATGATCTTTAACTTTGAAGATGAGCTTTTACTTAAATTATCGTATAATAATACGCAAAAAGATGGCTTGTTTCCTCGCCCTACTCTGCCTCTTAACTGATGCAATTGTGATAACCCAAATTGCTCTGCATTTTCTATAATCATGATGGTTGCATCTGGCACATCTATGCCAACTTCTATCACAGTGGTTGCAACAAGCAGAGAAAATTCATTCCTTTTGAAGGAAAACATAACTTGATCTTTCTGCTCCTGAGTCAATTTTCCGTGTATTATCCCGACTTTATCAAGAAATGTTTTTTGTAATTCCTGAAAACGCATCTCTGCTGCAGCAATATTGGTCTCTTCGTTTTCTTCTATATATGGACAAATCCAATATGCTTTTTCGCCCCTGTTTATAGCACCTTTTAGCTTTTCAATAACATCTGGCACCCTACTAATGTTCATAGTTACAGTTTTTATTGGCAATCTGGATTTTGGTTTTTCTTTCAAAATTGAACATTCAACGTCACCATACATAGCTTGCTGCAAAGTTCTTGGAATGGGAGTTGCAGTAACGAAAAGTATATCGGCATTTTCTCCTTTTCCTACCAAGCGATTTCTCTGCATCACTCCAAATCGCTGTTGCTCGTCTATGACTGCAAGCCCTAAATTTTTAAATGTAACGTTAGCTTGAAATAGTGCATGAGTGCCAATCACTATATTTAAAACACCACTTGCAAGTTCGTTCATGATAATCTTTCTTTCCTTGCGCGAAGTTTTACCAGTAAGCAGCGCAACTTTTATATCGGTACAGGATAAAACTTCCTCAATCCAATTATAATGTTGCTCCGCCAAGATAGTAGTCGGTGCCATTAGAGCTGCCTGCATGTTGTTTTCTACCACATTTATCATTGCAAAAAGTGCAACTACGGTTTTGCCACTACCAACATCACCTTGCAGCAAGCTTATCATGCGATACTTGGATTTTTGTCTCTCTGAGATCTCATCTATTACACGAGTTTGATCATTTGTTAATTGAAACGACAATTCATTCAAAACTTGCTCTTTATATTTACTCAATATTATAAATTCTCTTCCCCTTTCTTTCACATGATTTTTTCTTGCAAGTTTCAGCGCTAGCTGATACGCAAACAATTCATCATAAGCAAGCCTTTTTCTACAAACCTCAGCTTCCACCAATGAGCTTGGTCTGTGCAACTTTATGATGCTTTCCCTCCAACTTAACCATTTTTTTTGCTTGATTAATGTATCATCTATCCACTCTGGTAAATCAGGCAATTCCTTTAGATTAGAGCTTATTATGTTCCCAATGCGCTTATTGGTAATGCCACGGCATAATTGGTAAACTGGCTCTATGCAAGCTATTTCTTTAAATTGGTTGATGTCAAGCGACACGTAATCTGGATGAGTAATTTGCCAATGTTCAGCAAATTTTTCGAGTTTGCCACTGATGATCACATTCGCTCCAATTGGAAATAGTTTATATAAATACTTAACTGAGTAATTAAAAAAGACTATGAATATATACTGACTCTCACTTTCAACGACTATTTTATATGGTCTACCTCTAAAAGTGGGCGACTGATGTTCATAAACTTTTGCAATGAAAGTTGTAAATTCTCCAACTCGAGCATCAGATAGTAACTTGCTTCTATCCACATAACTAAGTGGCTTATAAAACAGCAGATCCACCACCTTGTCCCCACCACAAAGTTTAGGTAATATTGCGGAATGAAACTTAGGTATATTCTCCAGCCTGCTATTTAGAAAAATCTGATTGCTCATTGAGATTCATACATGTGTAAAACTGTTATAGAGCCTTTTTAAAATCTTGTCACCTTATGGTCAGGTATGCACTATAGCTAGCACAGCTCTCTAACGTCATACCGCGATTCATTCGCGGTATCTCAGCCGCTAACACGTAACGGAATGACGAATTTGTTGTTTTTAAAATCGTCGGTAAGCCTAAGTTACCCCTAACTATATTTGCTATCATAGGGCTTATAGTAGGTATTTTATTAACTTATTAATCATTTTTATGTATTATTATACTATCAGCAGTCTATATCAAGGTATTCATAATGAGTAGCTCTATATCAGAAGAAAAGGAAAATCCAGTAGTTATAGCTATTTTTACAATAATCCGAACAGATCATAATATGCTACTGCTCTACCATAGCCATAAGCACATATCTTATCCTATTCGGACTATTGCGAGAAGTGCTATACATTAAGAACTCAAGCAGAAAAGTTTGGTTTTAGCAAGTTAAGAGCTGGTAAAGACAATGCTGAAGCGAATTCTGGTAATACAGCGTTCTTAGATTTTCAGAGAATGGATTTTGTTATTAACGGCAAAAGTATAAGTAGAGATTTGATTGCCGAGCTATACAAAGAACATGATAGTTTACTGCCAAAAAGTGAAGGTAAAAATGAAGACTACCGCCCATTTGCAAGAAAAGTTTTTAAGGAGATGTTCAAATACGCTAAGGCAGAAGTTCCAAGTGACTCTATCTTGGAAGAATTAGTTATCAATTGTAATCAAGCAGGATATGAAGCTGGTGTACATATAGAGTTTCAAGGTGCACTTAGCCAGCATTCATTCATAATAGAAAGCCCTGAAAAAGTAATAAGTATTGACTGTGTTAGCCAAAATAATGTGAGTGTTAAATCTGATATGACATTACCAATATTTTTCCAAAGGAGTGACGGTACATTCGGTGACAAGGTGTGTGATCTATCCAGCTCACTAGAATTCACGCTTAAGTCTCAAGATGATAAAAATGTATAGCATTTCTCATAATAGTCCGAACAGGTCATAGGAAGGCAGAATCAACAGCACGACGAAAGGATT
>NZ_JAPQLF010000033.1:0-10788 GCF_028982105.1 Wolbachia endosymbiont of Drosophila bicornuta
TCAATAAGTTGCTTATAATCCTAATTATAGTTAGCCTTTCATAAGTAGCGATGCAACAAAGCCATCCCAGTGTCAGCTACTTTCATGACACCATTTGCTGTGCAGTTTACCTTCAAAAATGAATGTTCGTACAGCTATGGAATGAATCGCGGTATGACGTAGCTTCGCTATAGGCAATGAAGGAAATATTAACTATACTTCTTTTTACCATTGTTTATATTTCCTATTCACATATATTAATATTTTACTCACTTAAAGTAAGCTAACTACCGTTATTAATATTTTTGTAATAAAAATTGTATATGGTGCATGTAATCAAATTAAGAGGAAGATTGTGGAAATTACGCCATCAATAAAAAAAGAATTGAAGCAAAGTACTCTATATATTTGCCTAGAAAAATGCAAAAGTGCATTTTGGTTTATCTTTTGGTTTAGTGCGGGAATCAATTTATTAATGTTATTCCTACCACTTTATACCTCTCAAGTGCTTGATCGTGTGATATCGAGCGAAAGTGTATCAACACTAACTATGCTGACAATTATCACTTTATCTGCATTTGCATGTTCTGCAATGCTTGAAACTTGTCGATATTTAGCCATGGCAAAAATAGGTGATTGGATCGATAAAACTGCAACACCAGATCTGATAGTAAGGTCAATCAGGCTAACGTCAGTGCAGAGCTCAACTTCAAGTGGTGAAGCAATACGAGATCTCGGAGTGATAAAAAATTTCATTACAGGAAATGGTATATTCTCACTGTTTGATACTCCATGGTCGTTAATTTACCTTGTTGTGATTTTCATGATACATACCTCCACGGGGTTTATAGCTATTACTGGAATTATTATATTAGTCTCTATGGCAATATGGAATGAACTTGCCACTAAACGAATATTACAAGAAACCAACGAAGAAACTATACGGAATATCAATGCTATAGATGTTGCAACAAGAAATGCAGAAGTGGTTGAAGCTATGGGCATGTCAGAATTCATAGTCTCTGATTGGTGTAAACGAAATGATCAGAACCGAGCAATGCAAATTAAAGCACAAAATCGCTCTAATGTAATTACTGGAATAACTAAATTTTTGCGCTCAACTCTGCAAATATCAGTGATTGGAACAGGTGCATTACTTGCAATCACAGCTCATAAGACTGCCGGTAGCATCATCGCTGCTTCAATCTTAATGGGTAGAGTATTAGCACCATTTGATGCTGCGGTTCATACTTGGAAGTTTTTAAATCAGGCTAGAATGTCATATGGAAGGCTACAAAGACTTATATTAACATCGCCAAAAAGAGAGCAAACGATGGCTCTACCAGAACCTGAAGGAAAATTGGAATTTGATAGAGTATTTTGTACTCCTTATGGAAGCAATAAGCCTACAGTAAAAGGAATATCATTCATTATAGATCCTGGAGATGTAGTTGGTGTTATTGGTGCAAGTGCTTCTGGTAAATCCACTATCGCAAAATTAACTGTTGGTGTATGGAAGCCAATATCTGGTGTAGTCAGACTAGATGGCGCTGATGTATATACTTGGAATCGAGAAAATTTTGGTAATTATGTTGGCTACTTACCTCAGGATATTGAGTTATTTAACACTAGTGTCAAAGCTAATATTGCTCGCATGAGGCCAGATCCAAATCCTGAAGAAATAATCAAAGCAGCAAAAATTGCAGGAATACATGAACTAATACTAAAGTTACCAAATGGATATGATACAACAATAGGAGGTCCTGGAGGAGTAACGCTCTCTGGCGGCCAAAAACAGCTTCTTGGACTTGCCAGAGCTTTTTATGGTCACACAAAACTTTTAGTACTTGATGAACCAAACGCTAACTTAGATAGCAATGGAGAGGCATGCTTAATTAATGCAATTGGCATTGCAAGAAAACAAAATACTACTACTGTTATCATCACTCACAAGCTACCGTTATTGTCCGTAGTTGATAAGGTGATCCTCATGTCAGATGGTGTCATTTACGCTATGGGACCAAAAGATGAGATTTTGAGCAAATTAGTTGCTCCATCATCAAGTACCACAGAAGATGAGCGCTCTTCAGCAAATGGTTAGTTTACTTACAATAAATTCTGTATCTGAAATAACAACTGTTCCAGAAAAATATATATTTCTTTACCATTAGAAATAATATTACAAGAATAGTAAATAGATTAATCACTCTTATTAATTAAAGTCAATCGGCAGATATAGCTAAAGTGGCTTAGGTTTACCTACAATTTGAAAAACAACAAATTCGTCTTAATGAATTTTCTTAATTTGTTATCTAAATAACTTAATATTAGCGGTAATTTTATAAAAAAATTATAATATAAATAATGTTGCTGCGAAAATTTATAACAATATTTCCCTCTAACGTTTAATGAATTTCAATAAATTGCCTTTTTAATTCTAGATAAGTATATGCTTTGTTAATATGTTTAGTTCAAAATCCAAAAGTAAGTTTATGCTTTCTATTGGAGAAGAAGGCATAATGTTACTATATTTTAAAAATAATACTTTAAATAAAAGGTATTTTGTTAAGGGCAAAAACGATAAAGCAGTTTCCGATTTAATTTCATGTCTTTCGTCAGATAAAAAAGCACCTTTATACCTGGTGCTTAATCATGCAGATCAAAATTACTCGCTACAGTTTATTACAAGGGCAAACAAGATTAGTGCCTCTCTATCAGCAAAAACAAAGATGGAGCATTTTTCTCGTAATAATGACATAAGTTCAGTTTTTTTGGTTGAGAAGCCAAACAAATTCAATCAAAACTGGTGCTATCTTCTTGTTTCATCAAAAGCAAAGCATTTAGTAGAATATTGGTTGAATGTGTTTATTGAGATAGGCTCCAACTTTAAGGGAATATTAATGTTTCCTATAGAAATAAGTAATATAACAAAAAAGATTCTACATAAAGATCCTAATAATTGGAAAATTATAGTTGCTGCAACTAAAACGGGAGGCTATAGACAAGTGGTTCTTAAAGAGAATAAAATGGTATTTACGCGCTTAACATCATTTACTAATGATAATTTACCAGGAATTATCGCTGGTGTAATATATCAGGAAGTGCAAGATACTATTCGATCCTTAACTAAGTTTGGGTTTGAAAAAAATAACCCTATCGACCTTTGTATCATAGTGTCAGAAGATATCAAAGCTAGTTTATCAGTCATAAATTTTTCAGAGAACAGTGTGAACATATTAACTCCATATGAGTTAGGCAAACTATTAGGAGCAGAACTAGCTATAAGTGAAAAAGATAACTTTTGCGATACCATAATTTTGTTTCATAGCTTTAAGAATAAATTAGCAGCTATTTTTAATACAAAGGAAACTAAAGAATTTTATCTATTCAATTACCTTTATTTAAACTCTCCTCGAATTTTTCTATACTTCGCCCTGGTTTTAGTTATAACAAACACCCTTTGTTTGCTAAATTTGTATTCAAATTTCAATGTCGCTGATAATTTATCAGCAAAGCAGAACACCTTAAATAACCAATTAACAAAACTTAGCCAAAGCTATAATGTAAAAAAAATAGATGAAATTTATGATTTTATTAATATCAATAATATTTTATCAAAAATAGAATACTCTCCTCTTACACAAGTTAAGTATGTAGAAAAGTTAAAAATACCAGGTATAGAGCTTCGATCATTTGAATGGAATTATAATGAGGCAAAAAGTTATATTACCACAACTTTAAAGTTTAATTTTCAATCCGGTAAAAATATTTCTCATCAATACGAGAAACTACGAAAAAATTTAAACGATAATTTTCGTACCTATGACATTAATATTTCTAGCTTACCTGCTGCTAAAGAGCAAAATCTATCTATTGATGTTGAAATAGGAGAGGCAATGTAGATTAATGACTATCTCTCAATTAAAAAGAAAAGCTACAATTCAGTTTATATCGTATTTGTTATTATCTGTTGGATTAATAGGGTTATTAACATATGTTGTTATCTATAACGAAAAGATTTATAATAAAAACCAAATTGCGATTGATAAAATACGTTCTATTAATTTACAGATTACTGGAATTCAAAAAAAGGAAGTTGTTCTAAATAAAAACCTAGATTTATGGAAAAAAATTTCTTCTTCAAATTTACATAGTAGCAGATACATTGCAAATTTAAATTTCGAGCTTAGCAAGTTATATAAAAAGCACTATATATTAGGACCTGAAATATCAATTTCTATACCCGAAGAAGTTGAGCTCCACAACAAAAGTGAACGCACAAAAGTAATAAAAAGTGAAGTGGTCCTAAATTTAAGCTCAATCAGCGATAAGCATATTTTTTTATTTCTACAGTCCATTCCAAATCTGCCCGGTTATGTTATGATCAAATCTCTTATTTTAAATAAGCAGAGAAATATTGATGCTGCAACTATGAATCAGATTTTGAATGGTAATATGATAGAGATAGTGAGAGCTAATATAGTCTTTGATTGGTATACTATATTAAGTAGATAAGGTGATGAACATAAAGCTGTTTTTTATTTTTACGCTACTCATTTCCAATGTTAATGCATATTGCAGTTGTGAAGATATCATAGAAAGCATAGAAATTTGTAAGGAGTATTCTTGCCGACAATATATTGGCAATGAAGATTTTATTGAGCATAAAATATTAGGATTAAATAGTGGAAATTTATGCGTATATATAGAAAAACAAGGTAATGATGAAATGGTTTGTCATCATTCTCAGTATGGAATGATGATAGAAAAAAGATATTTTGAAAGTATTCTTAAAGTTGGCAATCAAGAAATCGACGATTTTATTGATATAGCAAATTTGCGTGCAAAAGAGTGTTTCTTTATCAACAATCAAAAACTAAGCTATACAGATCGGGACGATATAATAAGAGAAGCAGTGGAAAGTGACTTTGACGTTTTGTCACAATATAGTAACGTAAAAAGCATTTTTTTTGATGAAGAGCCAGTTAATAGAATGGTCAATGAAATGGAAAAGTTCAATTTACGATCTTCAAGAGCTGCAAAAGAGGAGGTATCAGATAATTTCAACTGTAAGGTAGTGAGTTTAGACTCAATTTTATATCTTTCTCCCGATACATGGAAAATATGGGTAAATGGAAAACTGTTTATAAATACCAAGGATTTAAAAGTGCACTCAGTCACTGAAAATTATGTAACTTTTGTATGGAACGTAGATCAAAAAGCAATAAAAAAGCATGCGAATGATTCTCAAAATGTATATTTTGGATATGTGAGTATTATGTTTACGCTTTATCCAAAACAAAAATTTGACTTGGATGGCTTATCTATTAAATAACTTAAATATATATGCGCTTGTAGCTCAGTTGGATAGAGCGTTGCCCTCCGGAGGCAAAGGCCGTGGGTTCGAATCCCTCCAAGCGCACTTTTAATTAAATTTGACAATAGTATTTTCACATAAGATAATAAAGGGATTTATTTAGAGCATAATTATGTCTGGTGGTACCATAAACAAAGTCATACTAGTTGGTAATTTAGGAAAAGATCCTGAAATTAGGACTACACAAAATGGAAAAGAAATGGCAAGTTTTTCAATAGCCACGTCTGAAAGTTGGACTGACAAACTTTCCGGTATGCGCTCTGAAAAGACAGAGTGGCATAATATCGTAATTTTTAGTGAAGGATTAGTAAAAATCGTCAAAGATTTTGCACGCAAAGGCAGTAAAGTTTATGTTGAAGGTTCTTTGAGAACTAGAAAATGGACTGACCAAAACGGTGGTGAAAGATACACAACAGAGGTGGTTCTATATAATTTTAATAGCGCTCTTACTCTCTTGGATTCACGAAATAGTGCGCCAAATCCTTATTACAAGCCAAGTGAATACAAACAAGGTGAAACAGGACAAAAAGATAAACACGAAAGTTTTGACAACGATATAAAAGATGAACTACTCGATGATGAAATACCATTTTAACAATTTAAATTGAAATCTACATTTTTATGGACTGCTTGTATTACTCCTTTTAATTGCAATGGAGATAGCATAGATTATAGCAGTTTGCAGCGTTTACTGACAATGCAAGTTAAAGCTGAAAATGGTGTAGTGTTGCTGGGTAGCACCGGTGAAAGCCTATCGCTTACTGATTCTGAAAAACGCGAGTTAGTTGAATTTGTATGTGAGCTAAAATTAAATACAAAAATTATAATTGGCGTACCAGGAGTGAATCTATATCAGACTCTTGAATGGCTTGATTTTTGCAAGGGTATGCCTATTCATGGCTATCTAATGACAACTCCCATTTATGCAAAGCCCGGAATTATGGCGCAGACTTTATGGTTTGAAAAGCTGCTTGAGAAAGCACATATGCCGGCTATGTTTTACAATATTCCATCGAGAGCAGGAGTGAGTCTTCACGCTGAAACTGTACGCAACTTATCTAGTCACGAAAAATTTTGGGCTATCAAAGATTCAAGTGGCACTGTTGATACTTTAACTCAGTATAAGAAAGTTGCACCAAATATTGAGGTCTTTTGCGGAGATGATGATATGATATCTGATATGGCCGCTTATGGTGCGGCTGGCCTGGTTTCCGTTGCTGCCAATGTTTGGCCACGCATAGCGCATGAATACGTTAAGAAGTGCCTCAATGGCAGGAACCCTCAGGCAGATATCTGGCAACAGGCTTGCGAAGCGTTATTTATTGCCAGCAACCCAATACCCACTAAAGCACTTTTGCATGATATTGGGCTCATAGAACATCAAACTGTCCGCCTACCACTCAGCACAGAAGACTTGCCTTCTGTTGAAAAATTGAGGCAAGTCAATAAAATGATTCTTGGATGGAAAGAATTGGCTACTCTCTAAATAGTCTTGCAACTTTGATTTAATATACAATCCAAGTTTCATTTGAACACTCCCAAACTTATCACTTTATGCCACTGGTCTTCATCTAAAATTTCTACACCTAATTCCACTGCCTTTTTATATTTGGATCCTGGTTTTTCTCCTGCAATTAGGTAGTCAGTTTTAGCAGAAAGATGTGAGCTGACCTTTGCTCCTAGAGTTTTGGCTCTTACTTTTGCCTCTCCTCTACTCATAGCAAGTAGCTTACCAGTAAACACTATAATTTTATTATTTAAAACAGAGTCACTAGAGTTGGAGATCACAGAAAGAATTTGAAGACAAGCAGTAATATCATTTAACATTTTGATGTTATGTTCCTTAGAAAAAAATGATTCCAAAGATTCAGCTACTTTTTTTCCTATGCCGTCTATACCTACTAGCTCAGTATTATCTGATGACAGTTCAATCATCGAATTATACCAATTATCATAAGAAACATAATAATCTGCAAGCAATTCTGCTGCAACTTGGCCAATAAATCTAATACCTAAAGAAAATATAAACCTATCTAGAGTTATTACCCTTCTGCTTTGTATAGCATTTAATAAATGAGCTATTGATTTCTTGCCCCAACCAGACTGTTCTTCCAGATTAAATTCATCCAATCTTTCTTCTAAAGTAAAAATATCGGGAATTTGTTTTATCAGACCAAGGTCGTAAAAAAACTCTATCTGCTTATCACCAAGGCCAACAATGTCAAATGCATCTTTCGATACAAAATGCTTTAGTTTTTCTATTATTTGAGCTTTACAGGCAAATTCCTCAGGACATCTTACTGCAGCCTCTCCCTCAACCTGACGTACTTTACTACCACATTCATGGCATACTTCAGGAAACACAAATTCAGGTGTATTTGGAAGACGAGAATCTCTGCTTACTTCAACGATCTGGGGAATTACATCCCCTGCCCTTTTGATTGTTACAATATCTCCCTCTCTTATGTCTTTACGTTTTATCTCATCTTGGTTATGCAGACTTGCTCTACTAACTAGCACCCCACCAACATTGACTGGCACTAAATCTGCAACTGGAGTTAAAACCCCTGTTCTGCCCACCTGTATAAATATTTTATTTAACTTTGTTTTTGCATAAATCGCAGAAAACTTGTATGCAAGTGCTGAGCGCGGTGCTTTGTGAGTATTCCCTAGACGATTTTGTAGTACCAAATCATTTACTTTATAGACTATTCCATCAATATCATAATCCAAGTTATAGCGACAGTTATAGACCTCGTTATAGAACTTCAGCATTCCATCTAAACTACTCGTTAAGGACTGATGCTCATTTACGCAAAAACCAAGTGCCTCAAGCTTATTTAGTACCTCACTTTGACTTTTCTCTGCTCCACCAATCAAAGAATAAGCAAAATATCTAAGAGGTCTGCTTGCTGTAATGTTTGCATCCAATTGCTTTAGAGAACCAGCGGCTGCATTTCGAGGATTGGCAAATTCATCGTTTTCATTTAACTTTAAAAAGTCACTGTTACCAATGTATATTTCACCTCTTACTTCTAGTCTTCCTTGCACACCTTGCAAAAACTTAGGAAAGCCTTTTATTGTTGCAACATTGTGAGTGACATCTTCCCCTACAAAACCGTCACCTCGAGTTGCAGCTTTAATAAATCTTCCATCCTCATAAATTGCAGAAAACGACAACCCATCAATTTTTGGTTCACATAATATCTCTATTTTGTCCTCAATTAAAAACCTCTTTATTTTAGACAAAAATTTCTCTACACCTTGTTCATCATAAGCATTCTCAAGGGAAAGCATAGGTTCTTGATGTTCCACCTTAGAAAACCTCTCATCAGGTGGAGCACCAACACTATCTTGTGTTGCATAAATTTCTGGCTCTATTTCAGCTAACTTTTTCTTCAGTTCATCATATTCAGCATCACTTATTTCTGGCTTATTTTTTTGGTGATACAAAACATTATGATAATTTATTTGATCTTGCAGTTTTTCTCTCATCTTTTCTAAGTTAGTCATGATACCAATATAATGCTACATTAGCCTTTGTCGTCAAGCTGTGAATTTTCTTGAATTTATCATATGGTCTTAATCCATCAAATATCAAAGGTGCCACAATGCTATAGCCATACTTATTCTTCTCTTGCTCAATTGTATTAGCAGATCTCGCTTGCTCTAGCCATATATTTATATAAAATTAAAATAAGTTAGAGTAAACAATATTGCTATTTAAATGCTAACAAGATTCGCTCCAAGCCCAACTGGCTACCTCCACGTAGGAAACGTACGAACTGCCTTGGTTTGTTGGATGTACACACGCAATCAAAATGGAAAATTTTTACTCCGTTTTGACGATACTGACCTTCAGCGTTCAGATGTCAAATATATAAATGATATCATACAAGATTTGAAATGGATTGGTATCAATTGGGATGCAAATTTCAAGCAATCAGAGCGCTTTGAGCGTTACAATGAGGTGTTTTTGCAGTTAATAAAAGAAGGGCATATTTATGCATGCTATGAAACAAGAGAAGAGTTAGACATTAAACGAAAATTGCATTTAAAACAAGGACTTCCCCCTGTATATGACAGAAGCGCGTTACTTCTAACTGAGCAAGAGAAAATTAGTTATGAGCAAGAAGGAAGAAGACCACATTTTAGATTTAAGTTGGATAGAAATGAAGTTGTTAAATGGAATGATGAAGTTAAAGGTGAAATAAATATTGCAACCAGTAGCATAAGTGACCCTGTGGTAAAAAGAGAAGATGGAATTTACACATACATGTTACCTTCTGTTATTGATGATGTTGACTTTAATGTAACCCATGTTGTACGCGGGGAAGATCATGTAACTAATACCGCAGTTCAGCTCCAAATGATTAAAGCATTAAAAGCGAAAATCCCTACATTTGCTCACCTTTCTCTGCTACATTTTGATGATAGCAAGATATCCAAGCGAGCCGGCGTGCTAGATATCAAATCTATAAAAGAAGATGAAATTGAACCGATGGCGCTAGTTAGTTATTTAGTAAAGCTCGGAACATCCAATCCAATTGAAGCTTGCGCCTGTATGCAATCTTTGATTGACTCATTTGATATTAAAAAATTTAGCTCAGCATCTGTACAATTCAGCTTGAGTGAAGTATACAAGCTAAATAGCAAAGTGCTGCAACAAATGCCATTTGAAATTATACAAGAACGTTTAAATCAAATTGGAGTGGACTCCTCAGAGTTTTGGTATTTTATAAAGAACAATATAGAAAGGTTTTCTGAGGTGGCCAAGTGGTGGAAAATATGCAAATCCGATATAGAGCCTGTGATTCTTGATAAGGAGCTTATAAAAATTGCGTTCAATGCATTGCCCCAAGGTGATTGTAATGAAAACACGTTGTCAGAATGGGTCAAAACTATTCGACAAACAGTGGATATAAAGGCAAAAAACCTATTTACGCAGTTGCGTTCAGCTTTAACAGGAACAGAAACAGGACCAGAGCTCGCTAAACTATTGATTTTTATCGGCAAAGAAAATATCATTGCAAGGTTAAAAGAAAAGTGAAAACTAAAGAATTATAGCTAATGCAATCCCTACGTCATACCGCGATTCATTCGCGGTATCTCAGCCGCTAACAAGAGATCCCGCTAACAAGCAGAGGGATGACGGTTGTCGTTTAGCCATAAACATTAAGAAATTTACCAAATGAAAAAAAAGGCAAAAGAAGCCACTTGGTTATTATCCGCTTTAAAATATTGGCGTTTTTTATGTTTTAAACGCTTGACAAGCGAGATTCAGCCGCTTTTAATTGCAACTAACTTACGCTGCAAATGTTTAAGAAATTTACTAAGCAGAAAAAAAGACGAAGAATCCCCAAGTTAGCTAGTCTTTTACTATCTCTGTCGAGTATTGGCATTTTTTGATGTCTTGTAACGCTTTATAAGCG
>NZ_JAPQLF010000034.1:0-6621 GCF_028982105.1 Wolbachia endosymbiont of Drosophila bicornuta
TCTTGGAGAACTTATACCTTATTATTCTATCTCTTTCATACCTTTATTTCCTTAACTTGACGCTTATGGTATATGGAATTATGCGCACAATTGAATCATTTTCATCTGCGATTACCGGTCCTCAGGTTGCATGGTCTTTGATTGCATTTATCGTTATGTATACCCTTAATATTTGGAGCAGGTAGTTACTATATTCTGAAACTTATATACAAAGGAATTCCTCTCATTAAAGAAGAAGAGCAATTTTATAAACACGGTATTGGAGCTTCAGTGATTGGTGCTGGTACATCTGGAAAGGACAACAATCATGTTTGATTTTTCTTCCTTAATTAATTTACCCCTAATCTGGGGATTACTAATTGCCATAGCTGTTTTACTGTATATTTTAATGGATGGGTTTGATTTAGGTATTGGTATTTTACTTCCTTTTGCACCGTCAGATATAGCACTTCTCGCAATAGTCCGAATAGGATAAGATATGTGCTTATGCCTATGGTAGAGCGGTAGCATATTATGATCTGTTCGGATTATTGTAAAAAGAGCTATAAATGCAGTGATCACATGATAAGCTCAATTGCACCATTTTGGGATGCAAACGAAACATGGTTGGTATTGGTTGGTGGAGGGTTATTTGCTGCTTTTCCTCTTGCATATTCAATATTAATGCCTGCTTTTTATATTCCAATCATTATTATGCTGCTTGGCCTTATAGTGCGCGGAGTATCCTTTGAGTTTCGTTTTAAGGCAGAAGGAAAATACAGGCGATTATGGGATTATGCCTTTCATTTTGGGTCGCTTGGTGCTGCACTTTGCCAAGGCATGATTTTAGGTGCATTTATACATGGTGTAGAAGTAAACGGACGCAACTTTTCTGGTGGCCAATTTGATTGGGCAAGTGCTTTTAGTGTAATGACAGGCATTGCTGTGATATTTGGATATGCACTTTTAGGTTCTACATGGCTCATAATGAAGACAGAAAATATAACACAAGAATGGGCACGCAAGGTTGCTTCTTATACGCTTGGTTTTGTAGGTATTTTCATGGGACTAGTGAGTGTAGTGACACCATTTTTAAATGAACGTATTAAAAACTTTTGGTTTAGCATGCCAAATTTTTATTATTTATTTTCTATTCCATTACTCACATCTTGGCTATTTTTCATGCTGTGGTTTGATCTTCAGAATACTAAACAGGAGTACCGTCCATTCTTTCTCAGTATTGCTATTTTTTTTATTGGATATTTAGGTTTAGGAATTAGTATCTACCCATGGATTATACCTTTTCAATATACCATTCTGGATGCACCCGCTTCTGGGCCAAGTTTATCTTTAATGCTCATTGTTATAATACCTCTTTTACCAATCATTTTAACTTACACTGGTTATTGCTATTATGTCTTTCGTGGAAAATCAAATTATGAACACACATATTAAGGAGTTAGTGACCTTATGGTTAAAACGTTACCCTTAAATCAAGCAGTCGTTCAGGCAATGGCGTCAACTCAATAACCTTCATTAGCAAACCCTCCTATGGATTTTCTGAAAAGTTTTTGAGTATATTGTATTTTTAATTTGTAGAATAAGTTTTTTTCCTTTTTGCATGCTAACCAAAAAGGGTTCTGTCATCCTTCTTGTCATATAAGTAGCTTGACGCGGGCATTCAGTTTTCTTTATAATTTTCTTTGTGAAAGAACAAAAATGCTTATTTGTAACCATAGCTGGCTTACCAAATGCTGGGAAGTCTACATTCATTAACAGCATCATAGGCAAGAAAATTGCAATTGTCACACCTAAAGTGCAAACAACAAGGACGCAAATAAGGGGTGTTGCAACATGCAACAACACACAAATTGTCTTTACTGACTCCCCAGGAATTTTCTCAGCAGAAACAAAACTTGAAAAAGCTTTAGTCAAATCTGCATGGTCGGCAGTTAAGGATAGTGACATCACTTTGTTGCTTCTTGATGTAAGCAATTATTTGAAAAATATAGAAAGAATTAAGACTATATTTATGCGGCTGCAGCGCACAAAAGGCAGATGCATTTTGGTTATCAATAAAACTGATTTGGTAAAAAGGCCTGAATTAAAGATGGCGCATGAGCATCTGAATTTGCTTTATAAATTTGAAAAGGTTTTTATGATATCAGCATTAAAGAATGATGGACTTTCTGATTTGATGAATTACTTGTCTGAAGTTGCATCGGTGAGCCCCTGGTTTTATGAAGAAGATCAAATAACCGATTCCTCGACAAATTTTTTATCAGCAGAAATTACGAGAGAAAAATTATTCTTGAACTTGCGTGAAGAATTGCCATACTCTACAGCTGTTATAACTGAACAATTTGAGGAAAAAAAAGATAAGAGTTTAGTCATCAAACAGATCATATTTGTGTTGAAAGATAGTCATAAAAAAATAGTACTAGGAAAAGATGGCAGTAATATTAAAAAAATTAATATCGAAGCGCGTGCTGAACTAGAAAAATTATTTGAGTGCAAGGTACACCTCTTTTTATTTGTGAAAGTGCGACCTTGGATCGACCGTCCGGAGGAGTATATAGGCAATGCTTAATTCTTTATTGGTATTTGATATTGAAACTATACCAGATGTAAATTCCTGCAAAAATTTACTCAATATTAGTGATGATAGTAGTGTAGAAGAGAAGAGGGATGCATTAACAAAATATCATCTTGAAATAACAAACGGGCAAAACTCTTTTCTGCGTCAGCCTTTTCACCTTGTTGTAGTTATTAGTTTTTTACTTTGCAATATAAGCTACCAGAGTGGTTATGAGGTGTTCACACTGCAAGAAATAAGATCTGGAGGCACACTAAATTCCAGTGAAAAGGAGCTAGTGAAAGGATTTTTTAACTACATATCAGAGAAAAAGCCAAGATTAGTTTCGTTCAACGGACGCACTTTTGATATACCAGTGCTGAAGTATCGTGCTATGGTCCATGGCATTCAAGCAGAATATTTTCATAAAGCTGGCGATAAGTGGAATAGTTACAATCAGAGATATAGCAGTGATTGGCATTGTGATTTGCTTGAATCCCTCTCTGATTTTGGAGCTTCTGCGAGAGTAAAAATGAACGAAGTTTGTGCAGCATTTAATCTTCCTGGTAAGATTGGAGTTGATGGGTCACAAGTTATGGACTTATACGATAGCGGCAAGATACAAGAGATTCGAGATTATTGTGAAACAGATGTAATTAACACTTATTTGATTTACTTAAGGTTCATGCATCATCAGGGAAGGATTACTACTGAAAGCTACAACAAAAGTGTGGAAGAGCTGCTTTTAGAGTGCGAAAAAAAAGAATACCTAAAGAAATTTAAAGAAGAATGGCAAATAACTTGTGGTGGAAAATTTTACTTCCATAGAATAAATAGTCGAGTTATAATGCGCTAACAATCGAACCTCTGTACTAAATTTTGGTTAATATACACGTTGAGCATATTAAGAAAGTTGCTTTTAAGGTATTGCATTTTACTTTTATTTTCGTTATAAGGTTGCTTTAAGTTGAATTTTCAACATTTTTATACTATTTACATTTAAGATATGATTTCGAAATTTTTTGGGGGCACTTCATGAAAAAGTCTATGTATACTAGAACTGCTCTAGTTTCTTTATTAACTTTATGTTCTTTCAGCAGTTTTGCAGCTGACTTTCCTGATGAGAGTATGAAGGAAATAAAAAAGCAAGAGAGCACAAAAACTTCTGGAAAAGTGGAAGTTATGAAAACATCAAATAAAAAACTGAAAGAAAAGATGGACAGAATATGTAATGCTGATCCAAGAAAAAAAGCTGAAGAGCTTAAGAAAAAAGAGGAGCTAAGATTAGCAGCCGAGCAGAAGAAAAAAGAGGAGCTAAGATTAGCAGCCGAGCAGAAGAAAAAAGAGGAGATCAGGCTAGCAAATGAGAAAAAAGCAAAGCTTATAGAGGATTCAAAAGCGAAAGCTCTAAACGCTAAGAATTCTAATATAGAAAAAGGTAAAGTTTCAAAAACTAAGCTTTCTAAAACTAAGAATGCTAAAGTTGAAGCTAAAGATGTAAAGAAGGATATAAAAGTTGTTAACAAAAATACAGAGGAAAAAGGTAAGGCAAGTCCTGTTGTTTCAGTTGGTGGAGTTGATATTATCGATACCAATCAAGGGCAAAGTAATTTAAGAATAACTTTTGGTGGTGTTGTTGATGCTCAAGGTTATGGCAAAGCTGGACCAAGTGGCGCAGATTATAAACGTTATAACGTTATGCCAAACAGATCTACAGAGTATTATAATGCCACTCCAGATATAACAAGAGGAGCAAATCCAATATTCTATGAAGGAATAGGAAATATTGGTGATTACAGCAACGATATGGGTATGATTGCTGACGCGATATTGCACCTCAGAGCAGAAAATAAGAATGAAGATTTAGGTCTTCTTTATGGTGCTGACGTGCAGTTTCATGTTCCAGTGACCGAAGGTAAGGGAGCTTCACAGGGTGTTTATGCTGCAAAAGGCAGAAGTGCCCATGTGTTTGTTAACTCAAAATATGGTGACGTGAAGCTTGGTTACCAATTTGGTCCTGAGGCTCTGATGAGGCTTGATGCAACAAGAATTGCGACTGTTGACGGAGCTGCAGATAGTGACTGGTTCAGAAAAGTGAACTTAGAAGGAAGCGCTGCTAGCTTTCCATTTTATGTAACACCACGTCTTTACACTGAAAGTTTTTCGAGTGAAAGTGAAAAATTCTCTTTCCGCATGGCAGGGAAATATAACAAAGGCGTTATGACTACACTGCCATTTAGAGTTGCCTACTACTCACCAAATTATATGGGCGCAAGGTTTGGCATCAGTTATGCACCTCGTTATGATAGTAGCTTGTTTATTGTGAAAGAAAAAGAAGAGAAAAACGGTAAGGTAAAAGATAAGATAAGGCATGTCGGTCCAGACTATGAGCACATAGTAAGTGCTGGTGCATCATACGAATATGACTTTGATAAATATAATGTAAAAGTTAAAACTTCTGCAGTTGGTGAGTATGGCTTTCCAAAGCAACCAAGTAAAGATAAGCATCTTTATAAGGAATTTGTGGAGTATAATGACCTGATGGGTGTTAATTTTGGTGTAAGCGCTGATTATAAGATTAATGAAGATCAAGGCGTAAAGTTTGCTGCCTCTTTTGCGTACTTGGGCAAATCTGGTCAACCGAATGGTATTAAAAAATTGATTGGTGATACCTATACGGAAATTGATAGTAAAGATGCTACTGATGGCAAAAGAGTGGAAGGGCTGAAAGCTCAATTTGGTAAAGATAGTATAGATACCATGTATTGGACTGTAGGAGCTGGGTATCAAAATGAGAATATCTACACAAGTTTGACGTATTTTGGCAGCAGAATGAATGACAAAGATATGCTTCATGATGGTGCACTTGGCGTTCAATATGATCTGTCTCCTGCATGCAGTAAGAACAAATTTGTTCCTTACGCAGCTCTCCATTATTTTATGACTAACGAAACAGGTAAGCTGAAAGATGAGTCTGATGCTGATGTACCTTCTAACCAAGGAATTCTCCTTCTTACTGGTGTGAAGTTTTCTTTCTAACCAGCCAGTACACACCACAGTTAACTGTGGTGTATTCTTGTCTGTTAGTGTTTATTTGTAGATCAAATAAACATATGGTGTCCTCTCTCCTGTCATCCCAGTGCGTGACACACAACTGTACGAACATTGTGATTTGAGGACACTCCACCAAGAAGGATGTCATCCCAGTGCCCAGACACTGGGATCCAGCTTTCCATGCAACTTCATCAAAAGCGTTTATTCAGCATAAGATCAGCCACTTTTTATGCTCACCAAATCAGTTTGCTTACTTACAAGCAAAATTTCCTGGATTCCAGTGTCAAGCACTGGAATGACACCCTATGGTCACCGGAATGACGCTTTATGGCTACTTAGATGATGAGAAAAGAACACACTGCCCTTATTCTACTGGCCGTATAGCTACTTTCAAATTTAATCAATTAAGCAGGAGGCCCCTATGCAAACCACACTAAAAAATCATTTAGCTGGAGAATTATAGCTCTTTTTACAATAATCCGAACAGATCATAATATGCTACTGCTCTACCATAGCCATAAGCACATATCTTATCCTATTCGGACTATTGCGAGAAGTGCTATAAATGTAAAGCCGATACTAAAAAATTTAGTAAAATAAGTACAATCACTAAAGTATAGCCTTTCTTATAATAGTCCGAATGCGATAAGATATGTGTTTATGGCTATAGCAGGCCAGTAGCATATTACGGTCTGTTCGGATTATTGTAAAAAGAGCTATACTATACCGCTGCGAACCGTCATACCGCGATTTATTCCATAGCTGTACGAACATTCATTTTTGAAGGTATAGCCCTTTTTACAATAATCCGAACAGATCATAATATGCTACTGCTCTACCATAGCCATAAGCACATATCTTATGCTATTCGGACTATTGCGAGAAGTGCTATAAACTGCACAGCAAATGGTGTCATTCCAGTGCTTGACACTGGAATCCAGCCGGCTTTGTTGCATCGCTAGCTATGATGGATTAAAGATAAAAAAGGTGGAGAATATCAGTAGCTTATTATT
>NZ_JAPQLF010000035.1:0-8432 GCF_028982105.1 Wolbachia endosymbiont of Drosophila bicornuta
TATTATGTGCACCAAAATTACAACTTTATCGCTATAAATATTGTTGCCACCTGGTATTTTTGGACCATTCTCGTACCACTTTTCTATGGCTTCGTTGATATAATGAAAAATATTTCCTCTTTTTTCTAGAAATTTGTTATATTCGCTATGGTTACTGACCCTCATTTTTTGTGGCATATTTTTTCTTTCAAGGTTAAATGGCTATTTTATAATGAATTTTGTCAGTAGCCACCAGATTTTTTCAGTTGCTATGCAACAAAGCCATTCCAGACTGGAATGACATCGTTTACTATGTGCCATATTGCAATGTTTGTACAGTTGTGGAATGAATCACGGTATGACGTAGGGCTATGCTAGTATAGGTACATTATACGAAGAAGTACTAGCGTTGGGAATATTAGAAAAAAAATACTTACACTAAAAGAAACTTCAGTAGTAAATTCAAAAAGGAAGTTTAAACCCAGATGGTAAACCCATCATACCTGCAAGATCAGAAGTTGCATTCGCCATATCTTCTTCTGCTTTTTTAACGGCATCATTAAACGCTGCTGTTACTAAATCCTCTACTATATCTTTTTCCTCATTTCTCATAAGTTCTAAGTCTATGTTCACCTTTTTAGCTTTATAGCTACCTATTTTTATGACTTCCACTAATACAGAAACTTTGCCACCACCAGAAATACCTTGAAACTCTTTCCCAACATATTTTTCTTGAGCTTCTGCAAGCTTTTTTTGCATCTCTTGCGCTTGTTTCATTATTTGACTAAAATCCACAACTTACTCCTTATTTTCTATATTAACTACTCTTGCACCTTTAAACGTGTCAAGGATATCCTTAACTGCAGGTGCATAATTTAAATTACTCACTTCCCTGTTTATATAACCTGTATCAACTGCAATAACCCACTCTTGCTGAGTCACCTGGTTTAAGTAATTTTTTAAATCATTGCAAAAATTACTATCCAACTTAGACACAGCTTTTAATTTTAAATATCCAGGTTTACAATCTATTAATTGTAGATTATTACACAGTTGTTTGTAAAGATAAATTTGGTTACTTCGCCTTAATAGTTGCAAAATCTTATCAAAATAGTAATTTTGTTGTTTATTTTCCACATGGATCCCAGTGTCACGCACTGGGATGACAGAGTGGGGTTGTTGTTTACTTTCCACATATTTTTTTGGATCCGAATAGTCAGCTACTTGGATGACAGATGGGGAAGGTGCAACAGGTCTGCCCTGTCTATTTCCTTGCTCTACATTCTGTGAAAGAATTTTTTTGATCACCTGTTCTGGAGAAGGTAGATCAGAGAGATAGCAAAGACTAATTAACATCATTTCAGCAGCAACATCGTTGCATGTTGAAGTTTTTATATCTTGAATACCTTTAAGCAACACCTTCCACAATCTCGAAAAAAATATTAAAGATCTCTTTATACTTAAATCTTTTATCCTATTCTTTTCATGCTCTGTAACTGCACTATCAATCTCTTTCGTAATTAAAAAACGGCATACTAACTGAATTGTTTGCAATAGACCTTCAAAAATACTAAGTGGGTTTGCTGTTTTTATCGCCTTGTCAAACACTGATAGAGCTTTCTGTAAATCACCTTCTAATATTGCCCCTAATAGATCAAATATAATATCTTTATCCACTAGGCCAAGTATGTCTGTCACATTTTTAGTGGATATTGCACCATCTCTGCTATATAGCACTGCTTGATTCATCAAAAACAAGGCGTTACGCATTGAATTTCCAGAATGTCGTGCAATTAATTCCAATGCTCCCTTTTCAATGGAATAACTCTCTTTTTGTGCAACATCATTTAAACGTTCCACTATTTTAGCTACAGGAATGTTGTGTAAATCAAATCTTTGACAACGTGCAATAATAGTTATCGGTATCTTTTTTATTTCCGTAGTTGCTAAAATGAACTTTACACTAGATGGTGGCTCTTCTAGGGTTTTAAGTAATGCGTTAAATGCGCTGCTGGATAACATATGTACTTCATCTATAATGTAGACTTTGAATTTAGAGCTTATAGGTGAATAGCAAATATCTCCCAGGATTACTTTAATATCGTCAATGCTAGTGTGACTTGCTGCATCGATTTCAATCACATCTGGATGGCTTGAATTTTTTATTGCTAGACAATTTTCACACAATCCGCAAGGTTCAAAAATTGGCCCCAGGGAACAATTCAAACATAAAGCTATTATCCTTGCAGTGGTGGTTTTACCAACTCCACTACTACCAGAGAGCAGTATAGATTGTGGAATTTTGTTTAAAGTAAAAGCATTTTCTAATACACGCACTAATATATCTTGACCTACTAGATCTTTAAAGCTACTAGGACGATGTTTTAATGCTATATTCACAGCTTCGGATAAAATAAATAATGAAGTAGGTATGCAACCCAAAAAGGTTCCGATATGGCTGCCTCATTTCTGATCTGACCAAATTACAGAGTTTTTGCCTGCATACCTTATAAAATATTATACTTTTTTTTTTATTTAGCAAGGTATATCCTATATTAACCTTAATAATTTATATGTTAGATCTCTTGCAACATTACTTTGGAGTAAACAACTGTTACCTAAAATACTCTTCTTCTGTCATCCCAGTGCTTGACTACTTGGATCCAGAAAACTTAATTTTAAATGAATACATCAGGCTGTTGTATAATAAGAACTGGATTCCAGTGTCAGCTACTTGCATGACACCACCTGCTACGCAAACTTCTGTGGACTACAAAGAAAGTTCGTACAGTTGTAGGTCAAGCCATAGAGTAACAAAAAAAGGATATTGGGATAACAAAAGAGGAATATTATGATTTTATATCATTTTCCTCTTTGTCCATTTTCACGAAAAGTTAGAGCTCTTCTCAAAGAAAAAAAGTTGAGCTGTGATCTAGTGTATGAAAATCCGTGGGAAAAACGGAATGAATTTATGGAGATCAATCCAACCGGGCAAGTACCAGTATTAATAGATAATAACTTTGTAATAGCGGATAGTAATGCCATTTGTGAATATATAGAAGAAACTTACAATAGCGACGTCAAATTATTTGGTTCATCCACTATTATTAAGTCTAAAATACGCGCTCTAATCAATTGGTTCGATAACAAATTTTACAATGAAGTTACTAAGTATATTATGAATGAAAAAGTAATTACTAACCGCAGCCCTGACTCTAGATTTCTTCATGCAGCTCAGCATAACCTGCCTTGCCATATGGAATACATCGAACACTTAATTAACAAGAACGTTTGGCTTGCAACTGATAAGTTCACTTTAGCTGATATTGCTTTAGCATCGCATATTTCCGTAATGGATTATGTAAGTAGTTTTCCATGGGAAAAAAGTAAAATTTTAAAAGAATGGTACTCCATTGTTAAATCAAAGCCTTGTTTTCGTGAGATATTATTAGAGAGAGTTTCCGGTTTAATCCCTCCTAAACATTATGCTGACCTTGATTTTTAACTTATGTTAGCTTTAAAGCTACAGTCATTCCTTCATCAGTTGGAATCAATATAGAGAAATATTTTTTTTCATCTGATAATCTATTATTAAACTCCCTCATAGCATGCCATGATTTTTCTGATACTTCTTTTGGAGGCGATTCTAAAAATACTGTGTTAAACAATAGAGTGTTATCTGCAACGATTAGCCCATCTTGTTTAATGTATGACTATGCCCAATCTAAATATTTAGGATAACCACCTTTATCAGCATCGATAAATATCATGTCAAATGGTGCTTTTGCTGATAATTCATTAAGTTTTTCCAATGCATTGCCTTCTATTAGAGTAATTTTATCACTCAGATTAAAAGCACTAAAATTTTTTTTTGCTATTCTTGAGCATTGAGGGTTATTTTCTATTGTATATATGTGACCATCTTCCAGTAGAGCTTTTGCCATGCAAATCGACGAATAACCTTATAACGTGCCAATCTCAACAATACTTTTGATTTTATGGATTTTTATAAATAAACTTAATAGCTTTCCTTCTTCAGGGCCAATTTGAATATGTTGCTTTTTTTCAAGAATACAATATTCTTCTATTTTTTTATATTCTTTTGCAAATAGATTTCTTATGTATGACAATTTTATACTAAAATTATTACGCATATATTATAAATTAGGGAGACTTAATTCATACACAATTTATAAATATAATAATATAGTTTAAAATAATAAAAACATTTATTTTAAGTTATTATTTCATAGTATAAAATTTTAAGTGACAAAAATTATTATATATTGTACTATAGTTAACTAGTATAATAAACAGTCGATTATTATGCTAGAATTAAAGGGATTGTTTATGCGCATTTCTCTTTTTAAAATATAATTTTTATAATCAATTAGAGGGGGTTATATGTCTTATACTATTGCTGGTGAAGTTGAAACGTTAAACAAAAAATCTAACAAGAATGAAGGGGTTATGTTACTACATAATCCAGCTTATCGTGAAAAGTATAAAGAACGTTTTGATGAAGCTCAGAGAAAAGTTATGGATATGGTTCAGTTTTATGATGGGACAATAGTATTAATAGAGAATAAAACCGCTATGTATTACTACACTTGGCACAGTAAAAAAAGAGAGTTTGAGCGTAAAAAACAACAAACAGTAGTGAAAAACAATGACTCAGCATAGAGTCTTTTATATGGTAAGCTACAGTGGTATTACTTCACTATAGCTTTTCCATATAATTTATCTATCACATTAGTGAAATATTTCAGCTCTTTATACCCTCCATGTTTAACTTTATTATGCTCTATATATGATTTATCATCGTTAAGCTTGATGAAAAACATTGGAGTGGCTGTGATACCAAGTTTATTAATTGCCAGTGATTTATCATTTACGATTTTATCCATTATTTTCTTATCATTAATGCATTGGTTAAATGCATCTTGCTTTAAGTTGCTTAGTGCAGCAATTCTTTGTAGTAAAGTCAAATCACTTAAATTGTAGTAATTCCACGAATCTATTGAGTTAAAAACAGCTTTGTTAAAATTAAAGTAGTCTTCTTGTTTTTCGTAGCAATGACTTAGCATTGCAGCCTTTAGCCCTCTGTAATCCAAAGGAAAATGACGAAATATATATAACATCTTACCTGTGTCTATATATTTCTCTTTAATTTTAGGAAAAACATTCCTATGAAAAAGAGAGCAGTGATAACAAGTTAATGAAGCATATTCTATCATTAGAATTGGTGCTTTTGGATCTCCTAATAATTTATCATTAGGTAATGGCGATAATAGCTCATTTGATGTTATTTCATTGGGTTTTTTTTGAATGTATTGGTTATCGGATAAATCTTGCTTAACAACTGCATAAGAATTAACACTTATGAAAATTAATAAAAACAATAGTCTAAAAATCATTACAATATAAACACTTAACTTACTAAAAAAAATTATACATTTATATTAATAATGTCAAGATAACTTTTGTTTAGCAAGGCTTTCAGCCCTATCTTTAAATGCAGCAATTATTTTACTTTGTGTATACTTATATACTGAGTTTAATAAAGTGGAAAATGAGTTGGACTTAAACTTAAACTCTATATAAAACTTTACCATAGTTTTATTTTCATCTATGGGAATGAATTGCCATTCATTGTATAGATGTTTAAATATTCCATTTGATGATACAGCTTTTATCCAACCTTCATTTGTTCCAGTTGGAGAAAGAGAAGTAACTTCTGATGTATATCTACCTTTAATTCCATGAAAAGCTGCGAGGAGATCCACAACCATTTGGTTGTTAATTTTTTCTTTTATATAAACGGCTTTGCACCAAGGAACAAAATCAGGATACCTTTCAACATCAATTACAATCTGGAATACTTCATTAGGCAAACATAGGAAAACACCCTGTTCTTTGTATTGATGAAGCATAAATGTTAAACCAATCAAAATAGGATCCGTATCTACCGTCAGCCTTAGTAGATTCCTGAGACTAAAGTTAAGGTGGGCATCGCGTATCAATTTCAACGAAATTAACAGAGGCAATTCCCTTGACTAGAAATTATCGCTCGGGAAATTTAACTTAACTCATAACGCATAGAACAGACCCTTAGTTAATTGTAGATGATTTATACAAGGTGTGTCTATAGATATATTAAAGCTAGCGATTATTATTTAATCTTTATTAAACTTTGCATTCTAAGTATCATAGCTAATAAATATATCTTATGAACATTACTAAAGTTTTAACTATCATTGTTTTTATTGTAATTTCTTCAAGTGCTTACACTAATTGTACAGATCACAAAATTTTTGTGCATACTATGAAGCAACAAGTGGATGGTATATCTACAAAGGAGAATAAAAAAAACCGGGAATGTGTGCAAAAAAAGCTTCAGGAGGTCATTCAAAACAATGTTAACCTCAAAGGAATATCGCAATTCGTCATAGGAAAACATTGGGCTTTAGTTAAACAAAAAGAAAAAGAAGATTTTTTAAGAGAGTATGAAGTGTATCTTACGCGTTTGTGCGTTAAAATTTTATATAAATACATGCATGATAGTGAAATGATCATAATGAGTACAAAAGCAGTTGACGATGAAACTTGCTTAATTGGTACAAGATTTTCTTACGGTGATGAAGAATTTACAAATATTGATTTTAAAGTTACTAAAAATAACAGTTCTTTCTTGATAAGTGATGTTGTAATGAGTGGAATAAGTATTGCTATTAATCAACGTTATCAATTTAGTGAAAAAATCGACACGCGTGGCATAGCAAGCGTTATAGCTGAATTAAAATGCAATAACAATCCATGATATATATGCCTCATTGGCCTAAGCCACTTGGTAGCAGGCCGAATGATTTTTCTCTTGATCGCATAAAAGGCTTTCTTAGCAAACTAGATAACCCCGAGAAAAAAGTGCCTCCCGTAATTCATATAGCTGGAACTAATGGGAAAGGCTCAACACTAGCATTTATAAGATATATAATGCAAGCAGCAGGGTATAAGGTACACGCATACACTTCTCCACATTTAGTGAGTTTTAATGAGAGGATAGTGATAGCCGGCAGCTATATCGACGATAATGAATTATATAGCTTATTAGAAGAATGTCGTGCAGTAATTGCAGAACAACCTATCACTCTGTTTGAAGCTGCAACTATTGCAGCTTTTTTAGCTTTTTCTCGTCATAAAGCAGATATAACTTTAGTTGAAGTGGGTATGGGTGGAAGGCTTGATGCAACAAATGTTATAGATAATCCGATTTTAACAATAATTACTTCCATTGCACTTGATCATACGGAATATCTTGGCCCTACTGTAGAAATTATAGCAGGTGAAAAGGCTGGAATAATGAAACCTAATGTTCCTTGCGTAATAGCACCGCAAGAAAAATCTATAGTGAACACGCTAGAACACCACGCAATAAATAAGAAATCTCCATTGTATAGAGGAGGTCTTGAATGGAATTGCAAAAAAAAGAACAACAAAATGGTTTTTCAATCAGCTATTCAATCAATAGAATTTCCTTTGCCATCTTTAAAGGGTGATCATCAGGTGATTAATGCAGGCAATGCTATTGCAGCATGTAGTATTTTAAGTGGAAAGTATGAATTTGATATTGGAGAAGAGGATATCACTTCAGGTTTACACTGCACTTATTGGCCTGCACGGCTAGAGTCTATAAAAGAAGGTAATTTAATTTTCCTACTACCGAAAGATTGGCAATTATTTTTAGATGGTGCACACAATAATGATGCTGCTAGAGTACTATCTCAGTGGGTAAAAGATAATTTTGCTGAAGGTATTTATATGGTTTTTGGTGTTACTAGTAACAGAAATGTGGAAGAGTTCTTAGAGCACTTAAAGCCATATATCAAGCTACTATGTGCGGTTTGTGTTAAGTCTGAACCTAAAGCAACAAATACAAATTTGATTAGGGAAAAAGCCAATAACATAGGAATAAAAGCAGTTGAATGTGAATCAATTGGCGATGCAATATCAAATCACATATTAAAAGCCTCTACCCAAAACGTCAAAACCATACTAATCTGTGGCTCATTGTTCCTAGCTAGAGACTTCGCTATGGAGAATAGCTAACTTTGATGATATGAACTGACCGATGGGGAAATAACTTTGATTGCTCATAGTACTGCTTGGCTTTTCGTTATCGACTTCTATAAACTGATCATCACCTTTAAATTGCTCCTCAATTGAATTTATAGCTGTCTTTTTGATGATATATAGCTCTTTTTACAATAATCCGAACAGATCATAATATGCTACTGCTCTACCATAGCCATAAGCACATATCTTATCCTATTCGGACTATTGCGAGAAGTGCTATAATTACTTGCAGCATTTAAAATAGGTGAAGTAACAATTATAGCCTTTCTTATAATAGTCCGAATGCGATAAGATATGTGTTTATGGCTATAGCAGGCCAG
>NZ_JAPQLF010000036.1:0-1859 GCF_028982105.1 Wolbachia endosymbiont of Drosophila bicornuta
TATTATGTGCACCAAAATTACAACTTTATCGCTATAAATATTGTTGCCACCTGGTATTTTTGGACCATTCTCGTACCACTTTTCTATGGCTTCGTTGATATAATGAAAAATATTTCCTCTTTTTTCTAGAAATTTGTTATATTCGCTATGGTTACTGACCCTCATTTTTTGTGGCATATTTTTTCTTTCAAGGTTAAATGGCTATTTTATAATGAATTTTGTCAGTAGCCACCAGATTTTTTCAGTTGCTATGCAACAAAGCCCACTGGAATCCACATTTCTTTTTTCTAGATCCCAGTGTCATGCTACTTGAATGACAAGAAAAAACCCACTGGGATAACAAGACTGAGATAGACTAAAAATTAAACGCTACTCCAGCTTCTGCACCAACAGTGCTGTAAAGGACTGTATGTCCTCCTTTGTCTTTCTCACCACCGCTTTTATCGAAATTAGCACCATAAGAACCGAAATAACGAGCTCCAGCATAAAGTTTGACTTCTGGAGCTACATCATAACTAACACCAGCTTTTACTTGACCAGCAAAACCAAATTTACTTTTTTGATCATTCACAGCGTCTTTCAAAGGAGTGCTAATATACGCTGCACCAACACCAACACCAACATATGGAGTGATAGGCATATCTTCAATTGCTATATCGTAATAAACGTTAACTAGCCCTGAAATTGCTGTTAAGCTGCCCGCAACAGTATCTGGAGTAAGCACTTCATCATTGTTCACATTCTTGTTTAGCTGTGAATATAGCCCTTCAATATCAACTCTAATGTCGTCCATTTTATAACCAAATGCGGCACCACCTCCTATAAAAGAAGCCTTAAAAGGATCAACATCATCAGTCCCCTTTTTAATTTTCATGTTATCAACTTTTGTGAAAAGAGGTAAAACTTCACCGTTGTATTGCAAACGAACGTAGTAGCTAGTTTCTTCATCACCTATTGGAGCAACAGGATCTGAAAAAGCAGAGTTTGATAAACTTAGCAACGTTGCTAAAGCGGCTGCTGAAAAAAACTTTTTATAATGCATAATTGTCCTCGTAAAAAAAATTAAAATTCCACTTTAGCAGTCTAAGTAACAACTAAAGTTAAGTCAAGTGCTAACTTAATAACACAAAATATTCTACATTTTAACTAATTTTTAGGAGAAGACAAAGATTTTATTAATGAATAAATACGACTTTTGATTTTTTGGTATAGCTAACACAGGTAAGATTTACTATCGAAAGACCTCGTCATCTCGCTGCTTGTTAGCGGATGAGAAATCCACAACTGTACTAACATTGCAATTTGGGCCTAGCAGGAGGGCAATGCTTCTTATCCAAGTACCATCTTCTTGTCATCCCAGTCTGGGATGGCTTTGTTGCATCGCTCAAGTGAAAAGAACTGGCAGTTACTGACAAAATTCATTATAAATAGCCATTTAACTGTTGAAGAAAAAATATGCCACAAAAAATGAGAGTCAGTAACTGCCATGAATATAACAAATTTCTCCAAGAAAGAGGAAGCATTTTTTATTATATCAATGACGCCATAGAAAATTGGTACGAGAATTGTCCAAAAATGCAGGGCGGCAACTATATTTATAGTGATAAAGTTGTGATTTTGGTGCATATAATCGTCAGTTTCTTTAGAATTGGTTTAAGACAAACAGTCGGGTTTATAAAAGGGTATTTGTAACAAATAGGAAGAGATTTGGCAGTTATCAGCTATTCACAAGCATCAAGAAGGTTTAAGAAACTTAATATTAAGATAAATGATTGCAGAATTGATAAAAATAATATGGAAGATATCGAAATTGCTATAGACAGTACAGGAATTAGTATATACAACAACACACAGCAAGG
>NZ_JAPQLF010000037.1:0-6025 GCF_028982105.1 Wolbachia endosymbiont of Drosophila bicornuta
TATTATGTGCACCAAAATTACAACTTTATCGCTATAAATATTGTTGCCACCTGGTATTTTTGGACCATTCTCGTACCACTTTTCTATGGCTTCGTTGATATAATGAAAAATATTTCCTCTTTTTTCTAGAAATTTGTTATATTCGCTATGGTTACTGACCCTCATTTTTTGTGGCATATTTTTTCTTTCAAGGTTAAATGGCTATTTTATAATGAATTTTGTCAGTAGCCACCAGATTTTTTCAGTTGCTATGCAACAAAGCCATTCCAGTGTCAAGCACTGGGATCTGGTAGACAATGTTCATACAGCAGCTACTCGGATGACACCTTGTGCTTGCTGGCTATAATTGCTAAGGATTTTTATTTAATTTAACTGCATCTTTTGCCTTATCCAATAACCCATTAATAAAACCTATTTCGCTTGGTTTATCAAGTAAATCAGATGCAATGTTAGTATATTCATTAATGACAACTGGAACTGGCGTATCACAATTAGCTAACTCACATATTGCAACACGCAAAATAGATAAGCTTGTAAGATTTAACCGTGAAAGGGACCAACTTGGGTGTAAATAAGACTCTATTATTTTATCATATTCTTCACTCCTTTTTATAACCTTATATAACAAGTTTTCTAAGAACTGATGTTCAAATTCTTCACATTCAAATATATCTTTCAACTTATTTATGTAGTCCTTAAGCTGACAATTTTCCAGTTTAAAAGTGCTTTTGTTGTAACCTACGAAAATATTTGAATAAGCAATTTGTACAGCAAGAAATCTTGCCGTGCTTCTTTTTATGCGCCACTTTTTATCTACTGGTTTTTCCTCCATTATTTTAATTTATTGTGTAAATCTATCATACGCAAAACAGTTGAGGCTGCATGGCCACCAACGTTCTTTTTGTTTTTATCAGCTCTAACTAGTGCTTTATCTTTGCTGTCAGCGGTAATTACACCCATACCAAGGGGTATTGCATAATGCATAACAACCTCATTTAAGCCTTCAATTACTCCTTTACAAACATATTGATAATGATCGGTTTCACCGCGAATTACGCACCCAAGAGCTAAATAACCATCATAATTAGTATGCCCACTCTTGACTGCAAAAAGAATTGTAGCTGGTATCTCAAATGTACCAGGAACCTCAACTACATCGTAACTGGCATTACTGCCTTTTAATTTATCAATTGCACCTTCAAGCAAAAGGTTCGCTATTTCAGTATAATAAATCGAATTAACTATTAGTATTCTCGACATTTACTACCACTTTTTTTGTTAAAAACAACTTTATTAATGACTGTTGAATTAGAGTTATAATATTACTAAATATCCAATATATTACCAGGCCGGCAGGAAAAGAAGAAAAAATAAAGACAGAAATGTAAGGTAAAAACTTCATAACATTTACTTGAATATCATCTTTACTGGTTTGATCTTTCTCACTTAGCTTATGCTGAATTATCATGGTGGCACCGAAAATTATAGGTAAAATGCCTATAGAAATAGGAAAGTTATAATTAAACAACCCAAATAATGTAAAGATGTTCGTTGGGTCAGGAGCTGAAAGATCCTTAATCCATAAAAAAAAAGGAGCATGCCTCATCTCTATAGTAACAAATAATACTTTATATAGAGCAAAAAATACCGGTATTTGTATTAGCATGGGAAAAATGCTCGACATTGGATTTACGTTGTTTCTCTTAAACAATGCAATTGTCTCTTTATGCTGCTTTAAGCTGTCATTTTTATACAACTCTTTTATACGAGTTAATTCAGGCTGCAGGCTTTTTACCTTAAACATCGAAATATATGATCTATTAGATAAGGAAAGCATCAAAAGTTTGATTACTAAAGTCAGCAATAATATTGCTAAGCCAAAATTTTTTAAAACGAAGTTAAAATATTCAAGCAGTAAAAACACTGGTTTAGTTATAAAGTAAAGAACACCAAAATCTACAGCTTTATCAAACAGGGGTATATTGAGAGTGTCCTTATAAGAATCCAGTAAATTCAACTTTTTTGCTCCAGCAAAAAAATAATTCACATTAGAAACGCTTGCACCAGGAAGTATGCTCTTGTAATGTTTGACAAAATCTACTTGGAATTTATCAGTATTATTAACGTTTGTGTGTTTAATTCTTACATTTATTTTATCAGATTTTTCAGGTATGATGGCTGTGAGCCAGTATTTATCAGCAAAACCAAGCCAATTTTTTTCACTCGTGCTTGCTTTTATTAAATGTTTTTTGGAAATATCCTTATATGTCCACTCCTCTAGTTTATTATCAAATGCACCCAGTACTCCTTCATGGGATATCCAATAAGATTCGTTGATATTGTCACGTTTACGGTTAATTTTACCATAAGGAACCAAAACTACATTATCCTTTGTATTATTTTCAACAACTTGCTCAACTTTAAACATGTAATTATCGTCGAGGTTAATTTTCATTATAAATAAAATGCCATTCTCATTGTCCCAAGATAAATTGACCTCTTTTTGATTAAGTTTATCCGCTCGCCAGACTGCTTTAGAATCTGGAACTTTAATCTTGTTACTCGGATCGAGCCACCCAAATTCTGCAAAATATACATCTTTTGATTCTGCAGGTGACAGTAACACCACTTGTGGAGAAGAAGAACTCGGTTCTAAGTGGTAATTAGTTAAAATTAAGTCATCAAACCTTGCACCTTTCAGAGAAATTGATCCTTTAATCATGTTATTGGTTAAACTAACCCTCTGTTCTCGAGTAGAATTAATAATTTCAGAACGATTTTGGTGTATTATAGGAGCAAGGTCGTTAAAAGATTCGATATGTTCAATATTTTCAATCAATGGCTGATTTTGGTTTGTACTAAAAAAATTATCATAAATAATACGCCAAGACACCATGATTAACATGGAAAGGATAGCTGCCAAAATTAAACTTTTTGCTTCTGACATGAAATTAAATCAAACATATCTTCTTAAAGTGTATACTAAATATTGTACTAAAACAATGAAATTTACTTATTTTTAATAATAACTTTTAACGCTGATCTTTAAAATTTATTTTAATAGCTTCAAATTTTAACAATATGAACGCGGTGAAAAATCTAGTTATTTGGTTGCTAATAATAGCCACTACTGCAATGCTTATTGATTCACAAAGGGACAAACTAAGCGACAGATTTCTCAGTACTTTTTTACCATATAAAGGAAGAATTCAAAATAGCGGTCAGAATAGTGGAAGTATTGAATTTACGAAGTCATATGATGGACACTTTTATATTCAGGCTCAAGTCAATGATCGCAATATAACGTTTTTGCTTGATACTGGAGCAACCGATATTGTTCTATCACAAAAAGACGCATTACATGTTGGTATTATAGCTCTTTTTACAATAATCCGAACAGATCATAATATGCTACTGCTCTACCATAGCCATAAGCACATATCTTATCCTATTCGGACTATTGCGAGAAGTGCTATAACTTACAAAATGTTCAGGATTTTAAAATATATGAAACTGCGAAAGGTCAAATAAAAGCTGGAGTGGTTCAAATACCTCAAGTTAAAATAGGAAATTTTTTGATTAATGATGTACAGGGAAGCGTTAACACTCATTCTATGTCTCATTCACTACTTGGAATGAGCTTTTTAATGTATTTTCATTTCACTATAAGAGATAATAAGTTGATATTATACCGCGACTAAACACTTCTACAATCTACTTATCAAAGCTCTGTAGGTCAATATAGGAGCAGAAATAAATATTGCAGAACAAGTGCCAATCAAAATACCAAAAAAAATGATCAAGCTGAAGTCTCTCACTGCATCTGTGGAGATTAATACCAAAGGAAGAGCAGCAAGAAGGGTTGTACCAGAAGTTAATATAGTGCGAAATAATGTAGCGTTGATACTTGCATCTACTACCTCACTCATCCGCCCACTTTTACCACTCCTGCGATACTCTCGAATCCGATCATATATAATTACTGAGTTATTGATTGAATAACCAATGACAGTGAGGAGAGCTGCAACTGATGAAATATTAAACTCAATGCCAGTTAGGCTAATAAAACCAACAGTTAAAATCACGTCATGAATCAGTGCTGTTATTCCACTGAATCCACATTGCCAATTAAATCTAAACCAAACGTAAAAAAATATTCCAACAATCGCGATCAACATGGATAACATTCCTTCAAATATTTGTGTTGAGCTTATTTGTGGGCCAACATAGTCTATTTTACGATAGCTTATTGAGCTACCTAGCTTTTCTTCTAGTATGCTTTTTATCTTTTTGATTTTATCTTCATCTCCTTCATCTTTAAAACGCATGACTAAATTATCACCAGCTTTTGAACTCTGCACTGTAAAACCATTTTCTTTTAATGCATCGAGAATAGAGTGATTCTCATCTGAAGATTTTATCTCTATCAAAATTCCGCCTGCAAAGTCTATGCCTAAGTTCACTCCACGCAGTACAACAATGAGCATTGAAAAGATGATAAGAATAATGCTAACGAGTGCTGTCAAATTTCTATATTTACTAAACTTGATATTGAGGTTATCTGGAATGAGTCTAAGTGCCATGCTATTTACTTAAACTTGAATTTTATATACTTTTCAAAAAATTCACTAGTTTATTCTGTGATTGTTTGATTATGTCAATTTTTCCATCAGTTAATTCTTGTCTGTCAATTAAGTTCTATCTAGCTTGCATACTACCATTTTGAAGTACATTACAAAAGCGAAATACTGCCAATTTGGCCCATCATTTTATCTCTGCAAGCTTATCCCCCCCTTGCTATGTTAGCAACGCAACCTAAGCTAGGTTCCTTCATAGCAGTGTTAGGTACACTGCCATATCTTTCAAAACTTTCATGCTCTATAGCTTCCTCAACACTTTTTCCTCCTAAAAGACAGTTTTCCCCTAAACTTTTTCCCCTATTTTTTAACTCATTAAGCCTTGCTCTGTTTTCCCCATCAATCTCCACTTTTATTTTATTGCTGCCTTTCTCACTAGGACTTAGATAAATACTTATCTCTCCTACCTCAGTAGTAAAAGACATTTCAATACCACCTTTTGAGACATCCATGTAATTTCTTTTTCCCCCTATTTCTTCTACATTTTCAACTCTTACTATACTTTCTCCAATTTTGAGTATGCCAACTCTTAAATTTAAGTCTTTGGCTTTTTCATTGTTTAGGATTTCTGCAACTTCAACAATACTATCTTGCGAATATTCTATACAAAAATATCCATTATCCTTGTCTACCCCTAATACATTTTGAGTCTGCTTGCTTTTGTTTACAATACTTTCATATGCTAAATTATTAAGTCCTAAAATATTTTTATTCCTTTGACTTAAAATCTCTTTTTCTCTGTAAATACAATTTACATAATCATCGTACCTTTCTTTAGTAAATTTATTTAAAGTTGCACCCTCCGATATTACTTGTAATATCTTTTTCTCCTCTAGAAGTCTAGAATTCTCAGTAGAATCGACCCAATATAGTTCTTGTGTTGTATTATAGCTCTTTTTACAATAATCCGAACAGATCATAATATGCTACTGCTCTACCATAGCCATAAGCACATATCTTATCCTATTCGTACTATTGCGAGAAGTGCTATAATTATACAGTCTACAAAGGACTCGCCGTCTCTATATGGAAAAGTGAACATAATTCTTTGTTCCAGTGCTTGGCTTATAACTTCATCAAGTCTCCCTTTCAACTCCTCAATATCATCTTCACATAGACCAACTTCATGTGAACTACTAAGGATTTTGTCCATTTCTTGCCAAATATTTTCATACTTCTCCCTTTCTGCTTTATTCAGTTCTATTTGGGCTAAAAAAAAGAATCTTTTTTTCTTATTATGTTTGTGTTTTCATCATGAAAACTTAGATGACTGTAGCGTTCACCACAATCTGTATCATAATGACCAACATTATCATCACCACCATAAGCGTCAAGTTAAGGAAATAAAGGTATGAAAGAGATAGAATAATAAGGTATAAGTTCTCCAA
>NZ_JAPQLF010000038.1:0-4349 GCF_028982105.1 Wolbachia endosymbiont of Drosophila bicornuta
TATACATCCTCTAAAAGAAATCAAAAATTGTTGAACTGGTCAATATTTATAACTAATGTTCCAGAAAATAAAATTAGTGCTGAGCAAGTATTAACGATTTACAGAGTAAGGTGGCAAATTGAGTTATTATTTAAATTGTATAAAAGCCATATCAGGCTTGATAAGGTAAAAGGAAAGCCATGCAGAGTATTATGTGAACTATATGCTAAATTGTGTGCAATTCTTATATTTCACGGCATAGTTGGTTGCACAGAAGTGAAAAAGAATACAGAACTTAGCTTAACAAAGGCATTTATTGATCTAAAAAGGCGGGTTAGAGAGTTATTTTTAGTATTAACCAAAATTAATAGTTTAAAAGCATTTCTTAAAAAACTCACTATAACTTGGTCGCGATTTTCATTAAAAGACAAACNTAGAAGGGCTAGAGTATCCACTTTAACCTCTCTAAATTTGCTCACAATCTCTTAACTTGACGCGTATGATTCGGATGACACCCTCATAAAGTGAAATGAGATCCAGCTAACACGTAGCGGGATGACGAGAAAGGGGCTACTCGGATGACACCCTCATAAAGTGAAATGAGATCCAGCTAACACGTAGCGGGATGACGGGAAAAGAGGTACTGGGAGACATCCTTCCTGGTAGACCAAAATCACAATGTTCGCACAGTTGTGCGTCACGCGCTGCCGAACACTGTATGGTTATACAAGAAAAATTAAGGCTTAAAAGGAATTTTAAGTATCAGGACTCAAGGTTTTTATTCCTTCTTAATAAAACATAAAAAGCCCCTTTACCACCATGTTTTTTCGTAGCTTGTTGGTAGTATAGAACAATATGCTGGATTTTAGTGTCATTTAACCATTTATTTAAGTTACTCTTTATAGTGTCTGTTTTGTTTGTTGCACTGCCGTATCCCGTAATTACCAATAAACATCTATTTCCTGCTCGATAATTTTTGATAATAAAATCTATCAATTTACAGTAAGCATCCTCTATATTATAGCCATGCAAATCGAGCTTATCGCTTATAAAATATTTACCCCTATCAACTTTTGATTTTGTGTTTTGGTCAAGACAAAATGATGAGTTACTATTATTGGTATTAAGAAAATTCCCTTGTAAGTCGGAGGTACCTTTATCAACCATAGACTTTATATTTACTTTATGATCAACTTTCAAAGTAACTTTTCCACATTCTATTGGCTTAACATTTTTTTGCCAATCCAACTCATTGTCCGACATAAACGCATTAATCGAATTGTATAATTTTACAACAATATCCAAACATAGTAAAATGTTGCTTATTCTATAAAAACCAGATTTTCAATAATACGATGAAATCGTCAAAAACTAATGAGAATTTTTGGCTGTATGGAAAGCACACCTGCATGTCAGCACTGAAGAATAAAAATAGGCGGTGTATAGAACTGTTAGCAACAGAAAATTTCTATAGAGAGCACAAAAAAGAAATTAGGCAATGTGTAGACAGTAAGGGCATTAAAGTTCGATTAGTAGAAAGCAAAATACTTAATGACGTTTTACCCAAAGGTGCTAACCATCAGGGAATTGCTTTAAATGTTGCCCCTATTCTTTATAACTTAAGCATTGAAGAAATAGCTGAAAGCTCGAACGATAGCTCTACTATAGTCATTTTAGATCAAGTCACTGACACGCACAATATTGGGTCGATTTTAAGAACTTCAGCTTGTTTTAATGTCGACGCATTGGTTTTACCACATAACCATTCACCAAGTGAAAATGCATCTATTGCAAAAGCAGCAAGTGGAGCATTGGATATTGTCCCACTAATATACGTTACAAATATAGTAAAAACTATGCAGTATTTAAAAAAGGTCGGTTACTGGTGTTATGGGTTTGATTGCAATACTAAAGAAAATATAGATGAAATAAAGAGTTTTGAGAAAAAAAGAGTAATTATTTTTGGTTCCGAAGAGAAAGGAATGCGGAGGTTAGTTAAAGAAAACTGTGATTATCTTTTAAAAATACCAATGTCAAATGCAATTAACAGTTTAAATGTTTCAAATGCAGCAGCAATAGGCCTATATTCTATTCATATTAAAACAAATGCCAGCGCATAGCTGTTTATAATAAAAACACTTGATAAAAATATGGTTTTATATTATAATGTGTTAAGTAATGGATAAAAGGAGTTATATTATGTCTTACATGAGAAATGAACAGGATATTCGCTCTCAAGGCGCTTACTACAGTGCTGGGCTTAGAAGTTACCTAACTAAAGTGTATAATTATATGGCTTTAGCTTTAGGCGTTACAGGGCTTGTCGCGTTCCTAACGGTGTTTTCAGGTCTTTTTCAGGTAATTCATTCTAATCCAGTCCTGTTGTATACAGTAATATTTTCTCCACTTGTACTAGTGTTTTTTGTATACCCTAAAATTCTACATCTTAGTGTTCAGTCTGCATTCACCATATTTTTTGCGTTTGCAGTATTAATTGGAATGTCTTCATCCTATATTTTCATAATTTATACTGCAGAAAGTATAGCAAGAGCATTTTTCATTACATCAATCATGTTCGGCTCTATGGCTTTGTATGGTAACATCACAAAAAGAGATCTAACAAGTATGGGCTCTTTTTTGAGAATGGGAGTCTGGGGATTAATTATAGCATCTGTAGTGAATTTGTTCCTTGGAAGTGGTCCACTCGATTTTGCAATATCATTCATATCGGTAATAGTGTTTACTTTAAAAACTGCATCTGACGCTCAGAGAATCAAGGATGTTTATTACAAGTATAATGATGGTTCAGAAGCTGCTACTACTAAGCTGGCAATACTTGGTGCAACTAGTCTTTACCTAGACTTTATCAATATATTTCTCAGTTTGCTCAGGTTACTTAATAACAGGGACTAAATGTTCTCCTTTTTAAGGAGAAATGATAAAAATTCTGTAGTCTTCTTTTTAATATCTTTAGTTGTGTCGATGATATGTCTTACATATGCATCGGTGCCTCTATATAGCATTTTTTGTAAAGCTACTGGGTATGGTGGCACAATAAGAAAAGTAACTAACGCAACAACAAATATAACTAACCAAAAGATCAGGGTCCATTTCAATGCTGATATAATGTCCGATCTACCTTGGGAATTTAAATCAGAAACTAACTATGTTGATGTAAACATAGGAGAACAAAGTTTAGCTTTTTATTACGCAAAAAATCTATCTGATCAGCCTTCATTTGGAATGGCGGTGTATAATGTTACGCCTTTCAAAGCAGGTAAGTATTTCAATAAAATTGCATGCTTTTGTTTTGAAGAGCAAATGTTGCTACCAAAACAAAAAGCAGCTATGCCCGTATCTTTCTATATAGATCCTGAGATAATGCTTGATAGTAATACAAAAGATTTAAGTGAAATAACGCTATCATACACGTTTTTTAAGCTTAAGTAACAGAATGTTTGCAAACCATAAGCGTCAAGTTAAGGAAATAAAGGTATGAAAGAGATAGAATAATAAGGTATAAGTTCTCCAAGATATACTTTTAGTGAGAGAACCAATGAATAAAATAACTTGCTTATCAAAAAAGCTCAAAGAATTTTTTAATGAAAAAGCAGAGGAAATCTCAATTACAACAAGGTTTATAAAAAGAAAGAGAAAGCTAAAAGGTTCATCATGCGTAAAAGCCATGGTCTTGGGTAATATAGGAGTTGATAATTGTAGCGTAGAAACAATGTGTCAATTACTAAACGAGGACTCGATAGATATAACAAAACAAGGTTTGGATTTTAGATTTACTGAAGAAGCAGTGGAATTTATGAAAAGGATGTATAATGAATCTGTGATTCTCTTTAAAAATATCTTGCAAGTTGATTGCAAAATCTTACAGCAATTTAATAGTGTTAAATTATTGGACAGTAGCTATGTTACTCTACCTAACAGTATGGAAGAGATGTATAAAGGTTATGGTACTAGCTACAGTGGCTATGAAAGCAATACTAAGTCTGGAATAAAGTTACAATTAGTTTTCGACTACATGAATCAGATAATAGACCAACTTAATTTAACGGAGTGGGTAAGATCAGACCAGGGATATAGGAAACATTTAAGTAATATATTAAGCAATGATTTGCTAATATCTGATCTCGGTTATTTTGTGCCAAGTTCTTTTAAACAAATCAATGAAATAGGAGCTTATTTCATAAGTCGTTATAAATCCGATACCAACATATATGATGTAGAAACAAATCAAAAAATGGAGTTATTAGAATGTTTAGAGGATAAGTTATTTTTAGAAAACGAGGTATTGTTAGGAAAAGAAGCAAAAATTAGAGTAAGAATTATATGTCAGAAACTAACTGAAGAACAGTATA
>NZ_JAPQLF010000039.1:0-2072 GCF_028982105.1 Wolbachia endosymbiont of Drosophila bicornuta
TATACATCCTCTAAAAGAAATCAAAAATTGTTGAACTGGTCAATATTTATAACTAATGTTCCAGAAAATAAAATTAGTGCTGAGCAAGTATTAACGATTTACAGAGTAAGGTGGCAAATTGAGTTATTATTTAAATTGTATAAAAGCCATATCAGGCTTGATAAGGTAAAAGGAAAGCCATGCAGAGTATTATGTGAACTATATGCTAAATTGTGTGCAATTCTTATATTTCACGGCATAGTTGGTTGCACAGAAGTGAAAAAGAATACAGAACTTAGCTTAACAAAGGCATTTATTGATCTAAAAAGGCGGGTTAGAGAGTTATTTTTAGTATTAACCAAAATTAATAGTTTAAAAGCATTTCTTAAAAAACTCACTATAACTTGGTCGCGATTTTCATTAAAAGACAAACCTAGAAGGGCTGGAGTATCCACTTTAACCTCTCTAAATTTGCTCACAATCTCTTAACTTGACGCGTATGGTTTGCAAACCGTGTCATTTCAGTAATCAATAGTGTGTCATCCGAGTAGCTGACACTGGGATGACAAGAGGTAACGCAAGAAGTCTATTGATTGTGAAAACAATAACTTTGCAAAATATTAATTGTTAGATAACATAATCAAAGTTTTTGTCTTAATATTCATCATGGTTAGAGCTATACAAATTAAAAAAACTGGGGGACCAGAAGTATTAGAATTTGTAGATAAGAGCATAGGTGAGCCAAAAGGCGAGGAAGTCTTAGTGCGTCACACAACTATCGGCTTAAATCGTTATGATTTAGAGCACAGAAAAGGTACACGCAAAATTAAAAATTTACCATCAGTGCTTGGAGTGGAAGCAGTGGGAGTTATTGAAAAGCTTGGTAAAAAAATCAGTGATGGGTTGAAGGTCGGAGATAGAGTTGGATATTGCACAGCTCCTCCAGGGGCATATTGTGAAAAGCGCATTATACACCAGAAATATCTGATAAAAATTCCAGATGACATATCTGATGAAGTTGCTGCTGCAGTGCTGTTTAAAGGTATGACAGCTCACTATTTAGTTAATCAATCTTATAAAATCAGGCCTGGTGCTTTCGTGCTAGTTCATGGGGCTAATGGTGGCTTAGGACAAATAATATGCCAATGGGCAAAGGATAAAAAAGGTGTAGTGATAGGTTCTGTAAGCTCTGATGAAAAAATGAAGATAGCTTTACAAAGTGGCTGCACATACGCAATAAACTACAATGATAAAGACTTCGTTTCTAAAATTATGGAGATTACGCAAAACAGAGGAGTAGGTGCAGTATATGACCACATAGGTTACGCTACGAGCAAGCTCTCTTTTGAATCTTTGGGCAGGTTCGGCATATACGTTTCCTATGGGCAGATATCAGGTAACGCTCCTATTAGTTTTTCTTTACTTAGTTCACGTTCGTTATTTGCAACTGGAACCTCAATATACCATTATAAGCATGATAGATTCACATTAGTGCTTACCACAATGGAAATCTTCGAGATGATAAGAAAAAAACTTTTAACTGTACGGATCAATAAAAAATATAAATTTGATGAAATAATTCAAGCACATCGTGATATGGAAAATAGAAAAGCGAGTGGGTTAAATATTATCAAAATCTCTTAAATAAATTAGTAATTTAAACTAACCATTCATTAAGTCATATCAACTAGAACTTCACATATTTATAGCCTTTTTTATAATAGTCCGAATGCGATAAGATATGTGTTTATGGCTATAGCAGGCCAGTAGCATATTACGGTCTGTTCGGATTATTGTAAAAAGAGCTATAATTCTCCTTTTGGGGGAATTAAAAGCATATAGCTAAACTGACTTAGATTTACCGACAACCGTCATCCCGCTACGTGTTAGCGGAATCTATACCGCGAATAGACTTCTTGCATAACCCAAATTAAGTAGAAAAAGGTATCATCCGAGTAACTGACACTGGTTCCTTTATGACGGTAGTAGCCCTCCTTCTCCTGTCATTCCAGTGCTCTCTTCTTGTCATCCCAGTGCTTGACACTGGGATAGCTTTGTTGCATCACACTTTATGAGATGGTGATTTATGGTAA
>NZ_JAPQLF010000040.1:0-4179 GCF_028982105.1 Wolbachia endosymbiont of Drosophila bicornuta
TATACATCCTCTAAAAGAAATCAAAAATTGTTGAACTGGTCAATATTTATAACTAATGTTCCAGAAAATAAAATTAGTGCTGAGCAAGTATTAACGATTTACAGAGTAAGGTGGCAAATTGAGTTATTATTTAAATTGTATAAAAGCCATATCAGGCTTGATAAGGTAAAAGGAAAGCCATGCAGAGTATTATGTGAACTATATGCTAAATTGTGTGCAATTCTTATATTTCACGGCATAGTTGGTTGCACAGAAGTGAAAAAGAATACAGAACTTAGCTTAACAAAGGCATTTATTGATCTAAAAAGGCGGGTTAGAGAGTTATTTTTAGTATTAACCAAAATTAATAGTTTAAAAGCATTTCTTAAAAAACTCACTATAACTTGGTCGCGATTTTCATTAAAAGACAAACCTAGAAGGGCTAGAGTATCCACTTTAACCTCTCTAAATTTGCTCACAATCTCTTAACTTGACGCGTATGCTCCTGTAAATAGTCTCCACTGAATTCATCCGTGAGGGGCTCTATTCCAAAATCGCTAAAAAAATCCGTTTCTTGTTCTTTATTTAAAACGATAACTAATCCAAATCTTCTTGGGTCATTAAAAATTATTGAAGTATTGTCAGAAAATAAAAATACCACGTGATCATGCTTATTCCGCATTTGATCGTGGTCAGCATATATAAGCTTTCCGCTCATGCCAAGATGTATGATTACAGCCACACTACCATCTGTATTCCAGATGGTATACTTACCTCTACGCTTGATGTTGCGTATGACTTTGCCCTTTAGCATATCATCAATATTTTTTGTTATTGGGGCACGTAAATTCCAATTATTCACTATAACATTACTGATTTGCTTGTTTTTAATTTTATCAAGCAAAAAATTAGAGATTACTTCCACTTCCGGTAGTTCTGGCATGATACCTCCTTCAAAACTTAAGTTTCTGATGGTAATTTTGTCGTTCTCAAATACATTCGAGTATTCTGCGGTGCTTTCTCCTAAAAATTCCTCACCACAAACGAGTTTTGAAAGGGTTCTCTGTCTACTCTGTTGCTGCTTTTTTCTTTTCAAAATATTTTGCTTTAAAGCTTTCGCTAATCTTTTTTTCTCCTCTTCTTTTTCCTTATTCTTTTTTGTGTTATTCATTATCATAACATATAAACTTGCCGTTGTAGCTCAGGTGGTAGAGTACGTCATTGGTAATGACGAGGTCCCAAGTTCGAGTCTTGGTAACGGCACACTGATTATACTTATAATATTGCATAACTTGTAAGCAAGGCTTAGAAGAAAGTTACAGAGGTAAGTTGTCATGCTTTTTCCATATCCTTTCTACCTTCTTGTTTTTGAGTAGCTCTAATGCTTTACAAAAGTGATACCTTGTTTTACTTGGCACTATAATGTCATCAATGTATCCATATGATGCAGCAAAAAATGGGTTAGCAAATTTTTCTTTATATTCTTTAATTAACGTTTGCTGATCTTTTTCGTGTCGAAATATAATCTCAACTGCACTTTCAGGGCCCATCACAGCTATTTCAGCAGTTGGCCAGGCATAATTTATATCACCTTTTAGATGTTTCGAATTCATAACAATGTATGCACCACCATACGCTTTTCTAGTGATAAGGCTAATTTTCGGCACGGTCGCTTCAGCGTAAGCGTAAAGCAGTTTCGCTCCGTGTTGTATTATATTATTGTATTCTTGATTTGTACCCGGCAAAAATCCTGGAACATCAATAAGTGTGATGATCGGAATGTTAAATGCGTCACAAAACCTTACAAACCTCGCAGCTTTTCTTGAAGAATCAATATCCAAACATCCTGCAAGGTGCATAGGTTGATTTGCAACAATACCGACAGTATTTCCTCCAATTCTACCAAAACCAGTTATGATATTACGAGCAAAATCAGGTTTCAGTTCAAAGAAATTCCTTTCATCACAAACTTTTTCAATGAGTTCATACATATCATAAGGAGTATTAGGATTGGTAGGAATTAGAGTGTTTAAGGATTCATCAATGTCGTCAACATCATTACAGATTGGTGCAGATTTTGGTGATTCTTGATTATTTGCTGGTAAGAAAGTAAAGAATTTACGCATTTTTAGCAGCATTTCAACATCATTATTGAATGCAAAATCCGCTACTCCTGTTTTGCTTGTATGAATTTTTGCTCCACCGAGGTCTTCGAAACTTACATCTCCGTAGGTAACCTTTTTTACTACATCTGGCCCTGTTATAAACATATATGAACTGTTTTTCACCATGAAAGTAAAGTCAGTTAATGCTGGGGAATAAACTGCACCTCCTGCACATGGGCCCATAATTAAAGAAATTTGTGGTATAACACCTGATGCATTTACGTTTCTTTGAAAAATTTCTCCATAACCAGCAAGGGAATTTACTCCTTCCTGAATTCTGGCTCCACCAGAGTCATTTAGTCCGATAATTGGAACCATGGCATTAATTGCCATATCCATAATTTTGCATATTTTTTTTGCATGTGACGCACCAAGTGATCCACCAAAGAGAGTAAAATCCTGAGAATAAACAAAAACTTTTCTGCCATAAATAGTACCATGACCAATCACTACCCCATCACCTAAAAAATTAGCATTTTGCATGCCAAAATCATTTGCATGATGTTTTACGAATTTATCGTATTCTGCAAAAGAACTTTCATCGAGCAATATACTGAGCCTTTCTCTAGCAGTTAATTTCCCTTTTTCATGTTGTTTGGTAATCCTGTCAGAACTGCCTCCTTTTTCAGCTTCTAGTGCTTTGGTTTTTAGATTTTCTAGTATTTTAAAGTCTTGCATACAATAAAGTAGTTTTCAAATTAGTTGTAGACTTTATTAAGTTTACAAACCCTACTAACTATACACATACACTATTGCTATATGCAACAATGTATGTATGATAATTGTTAATGCTCTGGTGATTCATGGTCACTACTTTGAAAATGTTGCGATGTGTCAACACTTTTCATATTAGAAAGAGGTGGACTAACTGCACTGCTTTTCGTTTGTGCAAAACTTTTAGCAGCTTCAACAACCTTGCTTATACGAGGTTCTTTTTCTAGCTCTTTTAGGTACTTTGAGAAGATTTCACAATTTTTGTCATCCATATGTACCATTATTTTACCAAAACTTTCAGCTTTTTCAGAAGATAAAATCATTTCGATCTTTCCATCGCCTACCCTAAAGGTCATTTTTACTTTGCCTTGCATATCATGATATTGCCAGCTTTTTATTCAGATTAGATTATCTCCTTCTCCTATTCGCAATGCACCATATTCTAAGTCCTTAAATTCCGGGGAGTTCATAAATTTTGCAGGAGTGATCACACTTTTTTCTGGACACTGTACATAATAAAACTTATTATCTCTTTCTGCTACAATTTCTTTTTTTTTGTCATCTTCAATACTATCACTTACAATTTGTTTTAGACGTGACAAATATCCGCCGCGTTCTTTCAGTATATCTTCTGGCAATAATCTCCGAACTTCTTGGCTCACATCAGTGCCTGTTGAAACTAGATTAAACATTTCTAACATAAGAGGCCGTAGTTTTTCTTTTCCAGTCTCAGTAACATTTTTATCTTGCTCCATGAGGTGGTATAAGATCAGTATCGAATAATCTATTATTGATGACTTTTTTCTCCTTGGAATACATCAACACTAAACATGACCTTGTGCTTTTTTGCATCGTCTATAGATTTTTGAAGTCTCTTTGCTATGTTTTCGATAGCTTCATCATTAGGTAAGTGTTCAGGCAATGGCGTCAACTTAAGGAAAAATGTCAGAGATTGTGTATAAAATTTCTCTCTAAATTTTTTATCATTAAATTATCCAAAGAGTGCAAGGGACAGCACTTTTGTTTCTGTTTTATTTCAACAAAGAAGTCTAAAATGTGTCCTTTTTAGGTGAAATATGCAAAAAGGAAAAAACCTTATTCTACAAATTAAAAATATAATATACTCGAAAACTTTTCAGAAAATCCATTGTGTTGAGTTTTACACGAACAAGCTTTTTCGACAGTATTTTCTATGATTTTAAAGTTAGTTAAAAAAAGTTTGGGAATAGAATGTGAACTTATGGAGCCATTGACATGTACCCTCAAAGCAAGCTTTTTCTAAAGCAAGGTATAAGATTTGCCATACAGGCTTTCAAGAATT
>NZ_JAPQLF010000041.1:0-2923 GCF_028982105.1 Wolbachia endosymbiont of Drosophila bicornuta
AATTCTTGAAAGCCTGTATGGCAAATCTTATACCTTGCTTTAGAAAAAGCTTGCTTTGAGGGTACATGTCAATGGCTCCATAAGTTCACATTCTATTCCCAAACTTTTTTTAACTAACTTTAAAATCATAGAAAATACTGTCGAAAAAGCTTGTTCGTGTAAAACTCAACACAATGGATTTTCTGAAAAGTTTTCGAGTATATTATATTTTTAATTTGTAGAATAAGGTTTTTTCCTTTTTGCATATTTCACCTAAAAAGGACACATTTTAGACTTCTTTGTTGAAATAAAACAGAAACAAAAGTGCTGTCCCTTGCACTCTTTGGATAATTTAATGATAAAAAATTTAGAGAGAAATTTTATACACAATCTCTGACATTTTTCCTTAAGTTGACGCCATTGTGTGAACGGTTAAGGTTTCCCGTCTTCACCATGCTATATAGAAAAAAGTCTGGATTCCAATTTGCATGACAATATGGAGTATCTGCTTCTTTCATCCCAGTGGGATCTTTTATTCCATTTTATCAACAGTTTGTTTTGCAGTATCAAACAATTTTAATCCTACAATCCCGAATGTAATTAAAATAAAGCATATTACTTCGAATAAATTAACTGGTTCATCAAATAGGTAAACTCCAAGTATCGAAGCTCCTATAGCGCCCACTCCAGTCCAAATTGCATAGCATACTCCGATAGGTATAGAACGTGTAGCGAGCGAAAGTAAATATGTACTAAGAGCCATGGAGAGTATGCTAATTATTGATGGTACGAGATGAGTAAATCCATAACTATGCTTAAGTGTTATGACCCAGAACACTTCAATTAGTGACGATAAGAGTAAATATATCCAATTCATGCATAAACTTTAGGTTTAAATAGAGAGCTTTAGCCCTATGGTTCCTATTACAATTAAAACGATACATAAAACTTGAGATAAATTAATATTCTCTGTGAAAGTGGTTGCACCAATTATAGTTATTCCAATTGTGCATATTCCAGAGGAAACTGCATAGCATACTCTAATAGGTAGAAAGCATGCTGCAAGAGATAAAAAATAAATGCTAATGATCATAATTACCAATGTTGCAATCGAAGGCACAACTTTAGTAAAACTGTTACTAAACTTTAGTGTTACAGCCCACAGTATCTCTAGGATACTAGACAGCAACAAATATACCCAGCACATTTTCGTAACATTTCAATCTTGTATTGTAACAGAAATTGTTAGTTAAAACTACACTAAAGTGCAATAGATCTCTCTTTCGGAATTGCTTTAATATCAAACTTAAAACAACATCCTAAAAAACTTTTCTACGAAATTCAATTCCTGCACGTCATTTGCTGCATAAAGTGGTGTAGTTTGTTGCTCAATACCTGGTATTTCTACAAAAACTTTGCCCACTTCTTGACCTTTTTTAATGGGTGCAGGTATCATATCTTTATATTCAATACGCACCTTAATTTGGTCATGCAATTTGCGGTTGTAAGTTATGGTAACATCGTTTGCAACTGTAATAGGCACTTTTCTATCTTTTCCATAGAGAACATTTACTTCCTCAACTACGCTGTCTTTAACGAATATTTTCTTAGTGTTAAAATGATTTAAGGAATATTGTATCAATCTTTTTGCTTCTTCTATTCGCTCTTTCTCAGTGTTTAAACCATTTACGACAGCAAAAATTCTCCTATCATTTCGTTTTGCAGATGCTACAATGCCGTAACCACCAGCATTTGTATAACCGGTTTTTAAGCCATCAACCCCAATATCGTGAAAAAGTAGAAGATTTTTATTCTTTTGTACAATTTCATTATATGTCAAATATTGTTCGGAAAATAAATCATAATATTCAGGAAAATCGGTGAAAATCCTTTTTGCCAGCATTACCAAGTCTTTTGCGTTCATAAAATGATCTTCATCTGGCCACCCGCTTGAGTTGACAAAATGACTGTCATTCAGATTCAAATTTTGTGCAACTTCATTCATTTCAGCCACAAAATTCTCTTCTGATCCTGCAATGCCCTCGGCTAGTGTTATGCAGGCATCATTGCCTGAGACTATTGTAATTCCTTCAAGTAATTCCCTCACCGTAACGGATTGACCTTCTTTCAAAAACATAGAAGAGCCTCTCCTTTCCCACGCTTTTCTACTTACTCGAAATTTATCCTCCATGTGTATTATTCCAGCTTTTAGATAATCGAAGGCTATATATAAAGTCATTAGCTTGCTCATTGAAGATGGGGCCATTTTTTCATCAGAATTATGGTCAAAAATGAATGAGTCTGAAGCTAAATCTAAGACTAATGCTTGCTTTGCTTTGGTTCTAAACTGGTATGAGTATGAAGAAAAAGGAAGTATAAAAACTAATAGCAAAATTACCAATCTGCTTAACATATCTATAATTTTAAATTTATAGTGTACTAATTAATAGTATAATTTTACAGGGGCATTTCAATGGATCTCTTGCATAAAAATTCCTTGACAAACCTCGCCAGCCCCCTTATCATGAAAATGAAGCTATTTATTTATCTTCTCTGTACAGATTAAATGACAAAAAGGCTCACGTATCTGGCGTCTCATGTTTAATTTTTTGCACTATGTGCACCTTATGTCTTTATAAAATTTCTAGGTTTTTACCTAATATAAGCTGAAATGCGCTATTTAAAACATAAAAAAATGCCAACTTAAAAAATGGATAGTGAATAACTAGCTACCCTAGGGTTTCTTTTGCCTTTTTTTCTGTTTAGTAAATTTCTTAAACATTTATGACTAAAGGTTAGTTGCATTAAAAAGTAGCTAAATTGCGGTTATTAAGTGTTTAGAATAAAAAAACACCATACTTGAAAGTATAATGTAAGTATAGCTCTTTCCATAAAAGTCCGGATGTGATAGGATAAGGGTAGATGATGATAAGGAGGTTGAATG
>NZ_JAPQLF010000042.1:0-8500 GCF_028982105.1 Wolbachia endosymbiont of Drosophila bicornuta
ACTGCTCTACCATAGCCATAAGCACATATCTTATCCTATTCGGACTATTGCGAGAAGTGCTATAACTAAATAATTGTATGTTAGGTTTAAGCAAGTGTTCGTCAAGCTCATTTCTCAGCTCTTTGACTTTATCATCGAAAAGTGAGCTATATCTTGTCCAAGAATTTATATAATGGATTAATTTATTTTGGTGTTGCAGATCCTGTATTAGCGAGCTGCTTTTTTTTTCAAGTATAGAAGCAAGCTCAGCAAAATTCCTTCCTCTAACTTCCTCTTCAGTGATATTCAATTTTTCAAATAATTTCTTCCTATAATAGAATTCACGCGCTGTTAAATGCCCATCACTTTCAGCATCAACGCTAATTTTAACACAACGGTCCCCTGACTTTAAAGGTTCAATATATGCATTTAATTCTTTACAAGCTTCGTCAAGATTTTTAAATCTTTCTTCATTTCCACCTTTATCAGGGTGGTGTACAAGAATCAATTTTCTATATTGTTTTTTTAAAACGCTACTAAGCTCTTGATGATCCTTACCTATAACTTGCTTAGCTTCTATTTCCAATACGTTGAACAGATCAGCATTATCACAAAACTCCTGACCAGTTATAGCTCTTTTTACAATAATCCGAACAGATCATAATATGCTACTGCTCTACCATAGCCATAAGCACATATCTTGTCCTATTCGGACTATTGCGAGAAGTGCTATAACTTAAAATGTTGACCCATTACTACATCTCACATAAATAAATTATATCTCTAGTATAATCTATTTAAATGTTTTATGCAATCATAAGAATGTCAAACGATCATTAAGAGAAAAACCCCTCTTTCCCATCATACAAATACAATTTGTCCATTCTCACCACGTCAAAATTGTGTTCTTCGAGTTTGATTAGCAAGTTATTTACATCACTATTTGTAATAGCTTGCTTTTCATTATTTGCGATAAACCTATAGGTTATTTGGTCACTTGAAGGTTTTGAGTTTCCTGGCCAAATCGCAAGTCCTTTTGAGTATATTGCTATCATTTGCAGATTACTTGATTCAAATAATCCTACTATTTGATCAACATTACTGGATTTGTCCCAAGCGAGAGTTATATCACTACCCACTAGCTTTTTAACTTTGTAATCTTGTTCGTAATTGTCTTGTACTTTATTTATTTTACTATCCGAACCACTGCCAATTATAAGCTCAGCAGGTTTCTTTCCTAAATTATCTATAACAGCTTCTGCAAATTCTTTGGTACCAACTTTCTGTTTACTTCTTTTCTCCTTATATAAATCGGCAGTGTGTACTCCATCCTCCAAAGTCTTGAGCCATGCGTCGTAGATTAGTTTTGCAGTACCCACTTGACCTATGTAAATTAGCATATGCACTGCAGCATTTAAAAGACCAGAAGGATTGGCTATGTTTTTTCCTGCAATATCAGGGGCAGAACCGTGCACTGCTTCAAACATTGCGTATTCATTCCCGATGTTGCTACTTCCGGCAAGCCCCACAGATCCAGAGGTTTGTGCGACTATATCTGATAATATGTCGCCATATAAGTTCTCGGTTACTATAACATCAAAATTCTCCGGTTCTGTTGCAACACGCGCCATTCCAATATCAACTATATAATGTTCTGCCTTTATATCTTGGTATTCCTTTGCAATGCGATCAAACGCGGCATGGAAAGTTCCGTCAGTCATTTTCATGATGTTATCTTTAGTCAGGCAAGTTACTTTTTTTCTGTTGTGTTTGTTTGCATATTCAAAAGCGTACCTGCATATCTTCTCTGAGCCAGATCTAGTAATAATTTTAGTGCATTGGTAAGAGTCACCAGTGAGCCTATGCTCTATTCCGGTGTAAACGTCCTCTTCATTTTCACGTATCACTACGATATCAAACTTATCGAATTTATTTTCTATAACAGGATGATATGAAATGCATGGTCTGATATTTGCATACAACCCTAGATTTTTTCTGAGTGCAACGTTTAAGCTTTTGTGCCCTTTACCTTGAGGAGTTGTTGTCGGAGATTTTAATAATATTTTTGTCCTTTCAATTGATTCCCAACCACTTGGAGAAATTCCGTGAGACCATTCTTTACTGTAAACACGCTCCCCTATTTCAATAATATCTATTGAGATTTCCGCTTCTGCTTCGCACAATATCGACAGCACCGCTTCCATGATTTCTGGTCCGATACCGTCGCCATATGCAACTGTGATTAGTGTTGACATAACTTCCCTAGTTATAAATGATTTAATATTAATTTAAATAATAGAGTGGCACAAGTAGCTAATATTACCCAAGTTAGTATATTTACGGTTATTTAGTAACGTATTTTTATATCATATGATGATATTATGAAATATAGGTGGGGTTACGAATACTGAAATAAATGTTAAAGTAAATTATGTAGGATTTACAAGGCGTATTGTAGCAGAAACACTTGACCTCATCATATTTTCCCCTCATTTTATCTTCGGTTTTATCTATGGTGTATTCATCGTATCATTACAAGATCAAGATAAAGACTCTTTTCAGGAACTTGCACAACTAGCAACAGAAATACCATTTATAGTTTCTACAGTGGTCGCAACATTAGTACTAACAATATCCAAAATATTAATGGTAACAAAACTTGGTGGTACCCCAGGAAAACTATTGTGTGGTATGCATATTAAAGATGCTAATACATTTACAAATGTTACCCTTATGCAAGCAACAATAAGATGTATTTCTAAGGGAAGCATCTGGATTATTTTTCGCTTTTTGCTTCATCTGCATTATCATGGTTATACTTTTCTATATCTTTTAATTGTGCTAATTTTATTTTTGTTTGCAGTATTTGATCAACGCAAACAGACTTTTTACGATAAAATTGCAAAAACAGTAGTGATAGACTATAAATCTAGTTGATATTTTTCTTTATAGGTAGTACGTGGATAAAAAAGTAAACTACTCAACGATGACAAGACGTACTCTAGCATTTATAGTTGATTGTATTTTATTTATCGCAATACCATTTGGTTTAATTGCGGTGGGTTTCTCACTTACACACGCAATACAAGGGATCATTGGTGCAATAATTGTAATCACCACGATTGTATTTTCTTTATTTTTAATGATACCATGTATATTTCATATATTCATGCTAGTAAAATTTGGCGGCACTCCAGGACACTTGTTATTTAGCATGCGTGTAAAAGACAAAGATACATTTGAGTCAATCACTACAATGCAAGCAATGAAAAGGACTATAGCTCTTTTTATAATTTATTGCATATCACTTTGTAATCCCATTTTATTCTTAGCTATACTAATCTTAGTTTTAGTATGTGCAGTAGGTGATGAACATAAACAAGCTTTTCACGACAAAATTGCAAACACGGTAGTGATAGATTATAAACCTAGTTGATATTTTCCTTTAGCTGTCTGCCACCAAGGGTGTCATTCCAGTGTCACGCGCTAACTTAAGGTAAATTGCCAACTTAACTATAAATATATTTTGGTAAATCCAAATTATTTTAGCTATAAGAGCGTTTTACTTTTTGCTCAGCATATCCATCATAACTGGCTTACTTTTAGTGATTCATGGAGTTAAAAAAGTCAGCATTGCTCTTTGTTAAAAGTAGTTTGTCACGTAAAAATTCCATTGCTTCAACGGGTCCCATAGGATTGAGTATCCTACGCACCACCCATATTTTATTTAGTATAGCCCTATCAACTAATAGCTCTTCCTTCCTTGTTCCGGATTTTGTAATATCAATAGCTGGAAATATACGTTTATCAGAAAGTTTTCTATCAAGTATGATCTCAGCATTTCCTGTACCTTTAAACTCTTCAAAAATAACTTCATCCATTTTTGAACCAGTCTCTATAAGAGCTGTGGCGATTATAGTTAAAGAACCCCCATTCTCAATATTACGAGCTGCTCCAAAAAAGCGTTTTGGTCTCTGCAGTGCGTTTGAATCTACACCACCAGTTAGAACTTTCCCAGACGAAGGAATAACCGCATTATAAGCACGTGCAAGTCTAGTAATATTGTCAAGTAGAATTACCACATCTTTTTTATGCTCAACCATTCTTTTAGCTTTTTCTATTACTATTTCAGCAAGCTGTACGTGACGGTAAGCAGGCTCATCGAATGTAGAACTTACTACCTCACCTTTTACAGAACGTATCATATCTGTTACTTCTTCAGGTCTTTCATCTATAAGTAACACTATTAATTCTACTTCATGGTGATTTATAGCTATAGAGTTAGCCATTTGCTGAAGCAATACTGTTTTTCCTGTGCGAGGTGGAGCAACTACTAACGCTCTTTGCCCTTTTCCAAGAGGAGCTACTATATCTATAGCACGCATGCTTAAGCCTTTTTTATCATCACCATTATTACACTCAAGTACTATGCTTTCCTCAGGATAAAGAGGAAGCAAATTATCAAAATGGACGTACTTTCTTAATTCACTTACTTCAGTAGAGTTTATACTTTGAACCTTAGTTAAAGTAAAATATCTCTCTTTATCACCAGGTGGCCTTATTTCTCCATATGCCATATCTCCTGTACGTAAATTAAACTTCTTTATTTGCCCGTTAGAAATATAAACATCATCGGTACTTGGGGCATAATTTGCACTTGCTGAACGTAAGAAACCAAAACCATCAGGCAATATTTCCACTATTCCACTCCCTGTGGTTATGCCTCCTTCTTCACTCATTTTTTTCATTAAGCTGAATATTATTTCCTGCTTTAGCATTCTACCATTGCTTTTACCGTTAGTTGAAATTTTTCTTTCTTCAGCTAACTCTAACAATTCTTCTGCTGTTTTCTCTTTTAATTCGCTCAGATCTAATGTTTTTCTGTTTTTCTCAGTACCTTCATTGACCATCTGTTTTACTGTATCGTTATTGTAAATTTGCTCACTTTTTTCAGGTTGAGCTGTAACCTTTCCTTTTGCCAAAACATCTTCATTGATTGTTGTCATAATCCTCCAAAAATTTTAATTGATGCTTACTAACCTAAAATGTGACTATAAGATAATAAATTAGGCTGAGTTAGTTTCAGTGCGTATTAAGCTTAATTATCATTAAACCCCGTACTTTACTTACATTATACTAATAAACACTAGCAAGTCAAGTTAATTTAATGTTAACAAAACACAAAAATTTGAGGATTTTCAATAGCTATTCTTTATATTTTTTTAACCTTTCTTGCTTCTCCTCTTCTACTTTTGCTTTTTCCACTTCTGCTTCTAAATTTTCTTGACTACATAAGCCGAGTAGTACAGGATCTTGGGGTTTTATATTTTGCATGTTATGATGAGATCCATCTCTTACCTGCTCAACTGTGTAATTTGTTGTACTAATTAATTTAGCTATAACGTTATTGTCCAAGATAGGAAATTTTTTTACTAAATAATAAATCGCATCAGGTTTATCTCTACGTCTTGCCGTAGAGGCAAAGCCAAGAATGCTACCAATCGCTTTACTCCTTTTTTTTATATTTTTTATAATCAAATTTGGTACACGATTTGGATTTTTTTTGCAATCATCGATTTCTTTTTCAGTAATTATTCCAGAAATAATAGGGTTATATTTTTCTACTTCTATTTCCTCATCAGCTATGTCTTGTACTTCTTCAAGGGCCAATCTGCAACATTGTGCTATTTGATTAAAAGTTAAACCAGTGTTGTCTACTAACCAAGCAGCTATTTGCACTAGAAACTGTTTATTTCTATCGTTATTGCCCTTAGAAGATTCCATTGACATCAAAAAAGCATCTCCCATTTAAAGTATCCCTTACTGTTATACAGAGCTAAAATATAAACTATTAAAACTAAAAAAGCATTAATTTTGTCATTCAATAACTTTTTGTTTGTCACTTCCCACCTCTTAAGTTAATTAAATGCGCTTACCTTTAAGCATATTTCAAACAAAATATTTCCCCTTTCTAAGGTATAGTATAACTCAGTTAAACATATGTTCCTATTTAAGATTAGAGAGTTAAATTTTAAGTTAATATATTATATATATTATCTAATAAAGCAACAGGTTTACAAGTATTAAATTATCACTATTCTATAATTAACTATTAATTAACTGAGTTTATAGCACTTCTCGCAATAGTCCGAATAGGATAAGATATGTGCTTATGGCTATGGTAGAGCAGTAGCATATTATGATCTGTTCGGATTATTGTAAAAAGAGCTATAAAATGAATGTTAAAAATTTTTTCACTAAAATAACCGTTGTCCTTTTAGCTTGCTTGTTAATCTTTGTGGGAGTTGGCAACCTTTTATCAGGTGATGATGAAAAAGAAGAGGTAGCTAGGGTTGGAAAAGAAGTTATAACGTCAGATGAGTATAAGTCGCTATATCAAAATTATGGAAAACAAATTTCTGGATCTGATGCGAGTAGAGAACAAGTAAAAAAGCTGAAATATGATTTGCTTAACGCACTTATAGAGCAAAAACTATTGTTTAACCTAACTAGTGAGCTGGGGTTGACAGTTGGAGAAGAATCTATAAAAAACCATATTAAAAACACCAAATACTTTCAAAATGATAAAGGTGAATTTGACAAAAATAAATTCTATGAAACGCTAAATGACCTGCATATGACAGAGAAAGAGTATATAGCAAAGCTAGAGAAAGTCCTGCCTGCAATGATGTTCATGACTTCATTATTTAAAGATAATTATCCAGTAACTTTTGGCGAGAAAATTGATGAGCAGATATACAAAAGTCGCTACCAAACTAGAGTAGTTGATATTGTTAAAATAACTGAAGATGCAGTTACAAACATTCCTGAACCAGATGATCAAGCCTTACTTGATTTGTACGAAAGAAATAAATCCCATTTTTATTATCCTGAGTATCGAACTGCGCAATATATTTCCCTAGGCCAAAAGTATTTTGAAGATCAAATCAAGATCTCAGATCAAGAAGTTGATGGTATAATAGAACAACAAGAACTTAAAAATCAAAGAGATATATTCAATGCAATATTTTCTACCAAAGAAGAAGCTGAGACAGCAAGAAGAGCATTTGAGGATGGTAAAACAAGCTTTGAACAGATAGTAGAAGAGTTTGGCAAAGCAAAACTTGAGGAAACTAGAGTAAATAATATAACTAAGGATTTTTTACCAGAAGACGTGAGAGAGAAGGTGTTTGCTCTTAAAGTAGGTGAAGTAAGTGAAGTTTTAGCAAGCAGTTTTGGTTGGCACATAGTAAAAGTGGAAAGTGCGCATCAAATCTCTGATGAAGACTTAGTTGATTTAAAAAAAGACATAAAGTCAGTTCTAACTAACCAAAAGTCTTTTGAAAGAGTCAATGATTTTATAAACCAAGTGAACTATAAGATATACAATGGTTCAGAAATTGAAGAAATATTGAGTGAATATAATTTACCTATACAAACTATTGGTCCAGTAGATGCGAGTGGAAAAGATCAAAGCGGTAATAACGTAGGAGATTCTGGTGATTTGATTTCTTTCATTTTTTCGCGAGAAAAGGATCAGAAAGGTTATTTTAAGGGCGTTGGGGACGCTGTTGTTAGTGTAAAAATCATCGATATCGTTCCACCTAAATCACAAAGTTTTGAAGAAGGCATGGCATTAGCGGTAGAGCTTTGGCGTAGTGAGTTTATAAAAGAAAGAATGTTTAAATTCGGGCAAGAGGTTGCAGTTCAACTAAGAGAAAAAACAGATTTGGAAGAAATTCAAGGTGTGGAATTAGTTAAAGGTCAGCAGATGCACCTCAATAAAGTGGATCAACAAAACTACCCCTTTTCTTTTGTAGAAGAGATTTTCAATATGAAAACAACTGGTTCAGTGACAGATCCTATTCAATACAATAATGAAATTATAATAGGTGTTCTAAAAGAAATGCATTCATCAAATGGCAAATTAAACATGCTTGACACTGGAAAACGTGTGATGATATCGCTAAAAGAGCAATTAATTAGCTATCTGGAATCAAAGTATAAAGTCGAAGTTAATCACGCTATACTTGATGATATATAGTCAAAAATCTTATAAGTTGCTTCAAACGCATCCAGTGCCCAGACACACAACTGTACGAACATTGCGATTTGAGAGCAATCTTCACTAGCAAGGATGTCATCCCAGTGCCCAGACACTGGGATCCAGGAATTTTATTAATTTGGTAAGCATAAAAGTAGCCGTTTTATGTTAAAATACAACGTTTTAATGATTAAAAAAAGGCTGGATTCCAGTGGGCTTTGTTGCATAGCAACTGAAAAAATCTGGTGGCTACTGACAAAATTCATTATAAAATAGCCATTTAACCTTGAAAGAAAAAATATGCCACAAAAAATGAGGGTCAGTAACCATAGCGAATATAACAAATTTCTAGAAAAAAGAGGAAATATTTTTCATTATATCAACGAAGCCATAGAAAAGTGGTACGAGAATGGTCCAAAAATACCAGGTGGCAACAATATTTATAGCGATAAAGTTGTAATTTTGGTGCACATAATA
>NZ_JAPQLF010000043.1:0-905 GCF_028982105.1 Wolbachia endosymbiont of Drosophila bicornuta
AGTAATCGCGGATCAGCATGCCGCGGTGAATACGTTCCCGGGCCTTGTACACACCGCCCGTCACACCATGAGAGTTTGTAACACCCAAAGCCGGTGAGATAACCTTCGGGAGTCAGCCGTCTAAGGTGGGACAGATGATTAGGGTGAAGTCGTAACAAGGTAGCCGTAGGAGAACCTGCGGCTGGATCACCTCCTTTCTAAGGAATATACGGAGGCTACACATACTTGTTGAAACAATGTTCAGTTTTGAGGGGCTTACCTCTCTAAACTTGTTCTTTGAAAACTAGATATTATCAATTATTTTCCTTTAATTATTAAGATAATTAAACCGAGAAACAACTGCGTATTTTTGAGTTTTTTAATTAGTTTATCGCTAATACTCAATTAATTTGACGATCACGAAGTGACCGTTAGGTTAAGTTATGAAGGGCGCATGGTGGATGCCTTGGTACTAGGAGCCGATGAAGGACGGGACTAACACCGATATGCTTCGGGGAGCTGTACGTAAGCTTTGATCCGGAGATTTCCGAATGGGGAAACCCAATCATCTTTACCGATGATTACAACTTGATGAATACATAGTCAAGTTGAGGCAGACGTGGGGAACTGAAACATCTAAGTACCCACAGGAAGAGAAAGAAAAATCGATTCCCTAAGTAGCGGCGAGCGAACGGGGAACAGCCCAAACCAGGAAGCTTGCTTTCTGGGGTTGTAGGACTGAACATTTGAGTTACCAAAGTTGATGATAACCGAAGAGTCTGGGAAGGCTCGGCATAGAGGGTGATACCCCCGTAGGTGAAATCGTCAACCCTCAGTTCAGGATCCTGAGTACGGCCACACACGTGAAACGTGGTCGGAATCCGGGAGGACCATCTCCCAAGGCTAAATACTCCCTAGTGACCGAT
>NZ_JAPQLF010000044.1:0-18040 GCF_028982105.1 Wolbachia endosymbiont of Drosophila bicornuta
GGCATTTTTTGATGTCTTGTAACGCTTTATAAGCGCGTTCAGCTTATTTAGATAAAAATCTAGATGTAGACGAGGTTTTGTAAAGACACACAGTATCTATATACTGCAAAAAATTGAACATAAGACGCCGATACATTAAGTAATCCTTACCCTTTAATCTGCAGATTGGCGAAAGCAAATACAATAGCTTCAGTTTCATGATAAGGGGGCTGGCGGAGTTTGTCAAGGAAGTTTTTCGTTTCTGTGAACCACCTGCTAACCGACAGCTAACATTAACTACCGATATCGTATCTGAAGAAGCCCCCTGGCCATTCTAAAAAATTTAATGCTGAGTACACCTTACTTTTGGCTTCCTCTATAGTGCTCCCTTCTGCTACTATATTTAGCACTCTTCCGCCATCGGAAACTAAGTTACCACTTTCATCGAATTTAGTACCAGCATGAAACACCAACACACCAGGAATGCTTTCAATCTTATCTAATCCTTTAATTACTTCTCCCTTTTGATAATCACCCGGATAGCCTTTACTTGCAACAACTACACAAACTGTAGATTTGTTGTTAAGTTCCACCATTTTGACATTTAACTTTCCTTCTGCAACTGACAACATCAATTTTAACAAATCGCAATTTGAATCAAATCTAGGTAATATGGATTGCGTTTCTGGATCACCGAATCTAACGTTATACTCGAGAAGTTTTGGGCTATCTTTGCAAATCATTAAACCAGCAAAGAGTACTCCTTTATAAGACGTACCCATGTTAACCAATGCTTGAGCTGTAGGGTATATTATTTTTTGGATAATTTTTTGCTCCATGTCCTTACTTATAATTGAAGGTGATGAGTACGACCCCATACCTCCAGTATTTTGGCTTTCATTACTTTCATCAACTCTCTTATAATCTTTTGCACACCCAAGAGTTACTACTTTCAACCCATCAATAAGAGCAAAAAAACTTACTTCTTCTCCAACTAAAAACTCTTCTATGATTATTTCTTCACCTGATTCACCAAATTTTTTCTCCACTAGCATTGAATTTATTGCTGAAAAAGCTTCGCTTTCTGTATTACATATAACCACCCCTTTTCCTGCTGCAATTCCATTTGCTTTCACTACAAGTGGAAACTTTATTTTATTGCTACGTACAAAATCTTTAGCTAACCCTTCATCAACAAAACACTCGTACTTGGCAGTTGGTATACCATATCGTTTACATAGTCCCTTGGTGAAAGACTTCGATCCCTCAAGTTTTGCAGTTGCTTGACTTGGAGCAAAAACATTTATTCCCTCTGCAACTAAATCATCAGCAAGCCCATCAATTATTGGTTGTTCTGGACCAATAACAACCAACTCTATATTTTCTCTCTTGCAAAATTGTGTAACATCCACTGAATTTTGAATATTTACATCCACAAGAGCACCAAGATCTTTCATAGCTTGGCGACCAGGATTTACATATAACTCAGTCAAGATAGGAGATTTTTTTAGAGCCCAAAGTAGAGCGTGCTCACGCCCACCAGAACCTATAACCAGAACCTTCATCTTTGTTTCCTCGCTTTTCTATATGTCAAAATTATTATTTGCTTATAACAGTATCATTACTCATGTATTTTTGCAACACGTTTGGTATTGCAATCGACCCGTCAGAATTTTGATAATTCTCCATTATGGCAATAATCGTTCTTCCTATAGCTAAAGCTGAGCCGTTTAAAGTGTGAACATATTTTTTTATCTTTTTATCAGTTTCTGAAGAGTATTTAGCGTTCATCCTTCTTGCTTGAAATGCACCACAATTTGAGCAGCTTGATATTTCTCTATATTTATTTTGCCCAGGTAACCATACCTCTATGTCATAAGTCCTTTGTGCAGCAAAACCCATATCGCCACTGCAAAGCAGCATTACTCTGTATGGCAATTCTAATTTTTTTAATATCTCTTCAGCAACACTCGTCATACCCTCAAGCTCATCATTTGATTGGTCTTCAGTTGTGATGCTTACCAACTCCACTTTACCAAATTGGTGTTGCCTTATCATGCCCCTGGTATCGCGACCTGCACTACCTGCTTCTTTACGAAAGCACTCCGAATATGCAGTAAAGCGAATAGGCAGTTCTTTTTCTTCCATTATTTTGTCAGCAACTAAATTTGTTAAAAACACTTCACTTGTGGGAATCAACCTCAATTCGTCGGTAGTTAAATACGAATCGTCAGAAAATTTCGGTAGCTGACCAACATTATACATAGCCTCGTTTTTCACCAAAGTCGGGTGGTACACCTCAGTATAGCCAAATTCATTAACATGCATTTCAAGCATAAAATTTATTAGCGCTCGTCCAAGCTTAGCTAACTGTCCTTTTAATATCGTAAATCTTGATCCGGAAATTCTCGCCGCTTGTTCGAAGTCCATTAAACCTAATTTTTCTCCGAGTTCATAATGAGATTCTGGTACAAAATCAAAATGTCTTTTTCCTCCATATCTTCTCACCTCTAAATTAGAGTTCTCATCTGCGCCTATTGGCACATCTTGCGCAGGAATATTCGGCAAGTTAGATAAAACATTCACTAACTTATCCTTTTCTGCTTGTTCTTTTAAGCTGATTGCCTCTATCTCATTTGTGATGCTTTTTGACAACTCTATTTGCTCTTCACAGGGGCTCTTGCTCATTTTAAGCTTTTTTATTTCCTCTGTGATTTCATTGCGCTGCCTATTCAAATCCTGCAGTTTAGTGGTTAATGATCTTTTCTCGTGATCGATTTCTAATATCTCTTCCGCAGTAGATTCTCTAATTCCCATGCTTTTCATTGCCTTTTCAAATCCTTCAGGGTTTTTGCGTATATATTCTATATCGTGCATATATTGTGCTATTACTAACATTGTTACTGTACTCCAAAAGCTCTTAATATTCAATATATTCTCATACTACTAAAATTATTATAGTTGATTTTTTTGTTAGAATTTGTTAAAATTAATTAACTTAGCGTTCATAGGATGTGGTATGTTGGGCATCACAGGAAAATGTAATCAATTAAAAAAGAGCACTTACTTTGCTGATTGGAAATTCGTTATCTACGCTACTTGTGTATTCCTAGCAGCCACATTCGCTGCTGGCTGTTTAGGGGCGGTAATAGGATCCCCTCTATTGACCTTTCCACTTGCTATGCTCATCTCTAACCACGTAGTTTGGGTTTTAATGGGAATAATTCTTACAGTAGCATACAAAATGGTTGTTGAACCTTTATTTTACTTAGCGAAGAACTATATTAATGGAAAAAGAGCAAGTCAAGGTGAGCAAAAAACTCAAGATGGAGATAGTGGTATTGTACCAGGAAGTGAACCCAATTCAAGGAACAGTAGTCGTAGAAGCTCTTTGGATAGTGGTTTGGGTGGTAAAGAGTTTCACGAAGATTTGGACACTCTTGTGCATCAGACAAACAGAAAAAACTATAGTTACTGGTTAGATGATAATGACATTACACATATTGCAAGAGTTGTATATGGGTACTCACAAAGTGAATATAGTAATAATAATGTCTATTTTCTTGCCCCTAGCTATTCTAATGGTTGGGACGAACTCACAAAAGAATTTCTTCAGAATTATAGAGGTGAATTCAAACAAAATTCTAAATTGATATTTACTTCGGTTCTTCATATTAACAATAATCATTGGGTAACTTTGGTTATTAAACCTGATGCAGGTGATAAAAAATTTAGAGCTTATTACTGTGACTCATTTGGTAATCAATTGCCAGATAATGTGCTAAATATTGTTAAAAGAGAACTGCAAAAAGAGGAATGGGTATTAGACATAAGAATTTCCCCAACTAAGCAGCAAAGTGACGGGTATAACTGTGGAATATTTGCGTTAGAAAATGCTCATAAAATTACACAAATGCTTAACGAAGACAAATCATTTGACGAAATTGACAAAAAGTTATCAGAATATAAATTTGATTTGAATGAGAAAAGAGAAGAATTTACAAGAGCGCTTATGGAAGATGAGAAATGTAAGGAAGATCTAAGAAATCGTAAGCATCCGCCAAGGACGAAAACATCTCAGTCTTCTATTTCAAGGGAGAATGCAAGTTTGTGTTGCATTATGTAATCAATGAAAAATTACCATTGACCTTATGCCCCTCCAAATAGGAAATTTGACAATTGATTCTCCAGTTATTTTAGCTCCAATGTCTGGAGTGACTGATTATCCGTTTAGAAGTATTGTGAAGAAACTTGGTGCAAGTTTGTTAGTTTCAGAGATGATTGCAAGCAGAGCTATGATTATGCAAACTCGCCAGAGTTTGCAAAAAGCAAAAGTCGATACATTAACTGCTGTTCAGCTTGCTGGATGCGAACCGAATGTTATGGCAGAAGCTGCAAAATTGAATGAGGATATGGGAGCAAAAATTATAGACATAAACTTTGGTTGCCCTGTTAAAAAAGTTGTAAACGGTTATGCAGGATCAGCGCTAATGCGTGATGAGAAAAAAGCCGCTGAGATAATTGAAGCTGTGGTCAAAGCAGTGAATATGCCAGTTACGGTGAAAATGCGCACTGGATGGAACGATGAAAATCGCAATGCCACGAGACTTGCGAAAATTGCCGAAGACTTAGGAGCAAAAATGATCACTGTGCATGGAAGAACAAGAGCGCAGCTTTATAATGGTCAAGCAGATTGGAAATTCGTTAGAAATGTTAAAGAGCAAGTGAAAATTCCAGTTATAGTAAATGGCGATATTAAAAATTTAAATGATATTCAGAATGCTCTCAAAGAATCTGGAGCAGACGGAGTGATGATAGGTCGTGGTGCCTACGGTAAACCTTGGCTGATTAATCAAGCAATGAACTTTCTCAGTGGAAGTGAAACTTCTGAGCCAACAGCTTCAGAGAGATTAAGCATCATACTCGAGCATTACGACAATATTCTTGAGTACTATGGAAATGACACAGGAATAAAGATGGCCCGCAAACACATAGGTTGGTACAGTAGCGGGCTTCAAGGCTCGTCTGAATTTCGTGTGAGAGTAAATAACATGACAGATAGCACAGAAGTGAAAGAAAATATTATTGGCTTTTTTGGTCAAGAGACACACTAGCTGTACTCAATTCGACTGATCGTATGCCACTACGCTCTCTTCCTCACCAGAGTGTAAATGACAACCATTATCCATCAACCATTCCTCGTCATAAGTTTCAATATCAAAATATTTTTCATATTTATCCACATTATCACAAAGTGAAAGTGCTCTGATCTTATTCATAATCAAACCTGTACCAGCAGGAATTAATCTTCCTACTATAACATTTTCTTTTAATCCACTTAAAGGATCACTCTTCCCGCAGAATGCTGCTTCTGTAAGTACTTTTGTTGTCTCTTGGAAAGAGGCAGCAGAAATAAAGGAGCTAGTTTCAAGACTTGCCCTAGTAATCCCCTGCAGAATAGGAAGATAATGAGTAGGCCGTTTGCCAGAGTTACTCATAGCATCATTTTCCCTATCAACTTCCAGCTTGTCAATGCTTTCGCCAACCAAGTACATAGTATCACCAGGATCAGTAATTTCCACTTTTTGTAGCATTTGTTTTAAGATCACCTCTAAATGCTTATTGTCTATACGAACACCCTGCAATCTATAAACTTGCTGTATTTCAGAAATCATATAGTGCGCTAAAGCTTCTAACCCAAGCACACGTAAAATATCATGGAGATCATGGTCACCATCCATCAATAGATCACCTTTACGTACAAAATCACCTTCATTGACTATCACATGCTTACTTCTTGATACCAAATATTCAACTGGAGAAATTTGTTCATCTACAGGTTTAATTAATATACTGCGTTTTCCTCTACGGTCTTTTTCAGAAAACGCTACATAGCCATCTATCTCACTAACAATAGCATGCTCTTTAGGACGACGTGCTTCAAATAACTCTATAACCCTCGGTAAACCACCAGTAATATCACGAGTTTTAACTGACTCTCTTGGTGTTCTTGTAATAACATCACATGCATGAACCTTCTGGCCATCTTGTACATTGAGCACTGCACCGATTGGTATAAAATAACATGCTTCAACGCCACTTGCGAGTGTCATTACTTTACCATTATCGTCAAGCAGCACAATACGAGGACGTAAATTAGCTCCACCAGAATGCAATTTCCAGTCTTTTACTACTTTGCTTGATATTCCTGTAGATTCATCCATCACTTCAGTGATCGAAATTCCATCTTTTAAGTCCTGATAAGACACCGTACCAGTCTTCTCCGTGATAATAGGCAATGTATAAGGATCCCATTCCGCAACTTTATCGCCAATTTTTACTGACCCACTCTCATCTACATAAAGCTTAGCGCCGTAAGGTACACTGTGCTTCAACTTCTCACTACCAAGGCTATCAATCAACACGACTTCACAGGAACGGCTTATCACAATTTTATTTCCGTTTCTATCTATAATTATATTACTATTGTTTAACTTTATTTTAGCATTAATAGAAGCTATAATATTCGAGGATTCAACGCCTCTAGTCATTACTCCACCTATATGAAAAGTACGCATCGTTAACTGAGTACCTGGCTCTCCAACAGATTGAGCAGCTATAACACCAACTGCTTCACCTATTGAAACAATTTTACCAGTTGCAAGGTCTCTTCCATAACATAAAGAACATACACCAGGACTTATTTCACAAGTTAAAGGCGATCTAATTTTTACAACATCAAGACCTGCAATGCTGATTTGCTTTACTTTATCCTCATCAATTAATTCCCCTGCTTTTACTAATAATTCTTTTGTCACTTGGTTATATATATCATTTGCAGCTGTTCTACCCAGCACAACACTCTCTAGAGATGCAACTATAGTACTTCCTTCAACTGTAGCTCTCACAACAAGACCATTTTTTGTTTTACAGTCATGCTTTGTAACTATGCAATTTTGAGATACATCAACTAAACGACGAGTTAAGTATCCAGAGTTTGCAGTTTTAAGTGCAGTGTCAGCTAAACCTTTACGCGCACCGTGAGTAGAATTAAAGTATTCAAATACGTTCAATCCTTCACGGAAATTAGAAATTATAGGTGTTTCTATAATCTCACCAGAAGGTTTGGTCATGAGCCCTCGCATTCCTGCTAGCTGTTTCATCTGTGAAGTAGAACCCCTTGCACCAGAGTTAACCATCATATACACTGAGTTGTACTTACTATTTCCATCATATATAGATATTGCTTTTAACATATCATTAGCTATCATATCCGTACACTTAGACCATTCATCTATAACCTTGTTATACCTCTCACTTCTAGTTATTAGCCCATCTTGATATTGCATAGAGAATTTCTTAATTTCACCACTCGCGTGATCAACATGTGTAGCTTTAGTTTCAGGTATAACCATATCACAACGGCCAAAAGAGACACCAGAAAATGTGGCATACTCAAAGCCAAGTACCATTAATTTATCAGAAAATGCCACTGTAGCACTTTGACCACAGTTACGATATACCAAATCAACTATACCAGTTATTTCCTTGACTGTTAATATCTGATTTATTAGATCGAAGCCTAGATTCTCATGCTTAGGAAAAATTTGCCATAATATTAAACGGCCAGGAGTTGTACAAACAGTTTTATAGTGAGTTTCACCGCTGCTATTAATATACTCCATCCTATACTTTATACTAGAATGAATATGTAAAGTACCATCACTCAAGGAATGCTCAACTTCACAAAAAGCACCAAAAGATGGTAAATTATCTTCCTTAGGTTCTTGTAAAGTCAGATAATATATACCAAGTACTATATCTTTACTAGGAACTATAATCGGTCTGCCATTAGAAGGACTTAAAACGTTATTAGTGGACATCATCAACACCCTAGCTTCAAGCTGAGCTTCCAATGAAATTGGCACATGCACTGCCATTTGATCACCATCAAAATCAGCATTAAACGCCGTACAGACAAGCGGATGAAGCTGTATTGCTTTGCCTTCAATAAGGATTGGCTCAAAAGCCTGAATACCAAGTCTATGTAGCGTAGGCGCTCTATTCAACAAAACAGGATGCTCTTTTATTACCTCTTCAAGCATATCCCAAACTTCTGGTTTTTCTGCTCTTATCAACTTACTAGCAAACTTAATAGTTGGAGCCATACCATACATCTTAAGCTTTGAGTAAACAAAAGGTTTGAATAGTTCAAGAGCCATTCTTTTTGGTAATCCACACTGATTTAGTTTCAAAGTTGGACCAACAACTATTACAGAACGTCCAGAGTAGTCTACCCTTTTTCCTAAGAGGTTCTGGCGAAAACGACCCTGTTTTCCTTTTAACATATCACTAATGGACTTTTTATATCCAACAGCACCAGCTTTATTTACCAAAGTATTACGACGACTATTATCAAAAAGAGAATCAACTGCTTCTTGTAACATCCTTTTTTCATTACGAATCATAATCTCAGGAGGATTTAAGCTCAACAATTTCCTCAACCTGTTATTTCTATTAATAATAGTCCTATAATGATGATTCAGATCAGAAACTGCAGGACGACCACTCTCAAGCGATACCAAAGGACGCAAATCAGGTGGTAAAATAGGTATAGTTGTAAGTATCATCCACTCAGGCCTATTTCCAGATTTAATGAAGTTTTCAACAATACGCAATCTCTTTATAATTTTCTTTCTTCTTATCTCAGAAGCAACAGATTCTAATTCTAGTCTTAAATCCTTCCTAATTTCATGTAAATCAAGGCGCGTTAGCAACTCTCTTATAGCTTCAACACCTTGCATAGCTACAAAACTATCGATCCCATAGCTATCTTTAGCTTCATTATAAGCTTTTTCACTAATAATCTCACCTTTTTCAAAAGGCGAAACAAGAGGATCTATTACGATATAATTATCGCTATATAAAATATTCTCAATATCTCTGAGAGACATATCCAATAATGCTCCAATTCTTGAAGGAAGCGATTTCAAAAACCATATATGAGCAACAGGAGATGCAAGCTCTATATGACCCATCCTTTCTCTTCTTACTTTAGAAGATGTAACTTCTACTCCGCATTTTTCGCATATGCGACCTCTGTGTCTTCTTTTTTTGTATTTTCCACATAAACATTCATCGTCATTGACAGGGCCAAAAACCTTAGGGCAAAATAATCCACCTTTCTCAACTTTGAACGTACGATAATTTGCAGTTGAAACATCTTCTATCTCACCACAAGATATACGCTTAATACTTTCAGGGCTAGCAATCGATATGCTAACCTCATTAAAAGGTTGTGCAATGTTAGTGTGAGATATATCTTCAATCACTACATCATTTTGCTTTAAATCTACATTTAAACATAAAGAACGTAGTTCTTTTATCATCACATTAAAGGATTCAGGAATTCCACATTCAAAATTACTGTCACCTTTTATTATCGATTCATAAATCTTAACTCTACCATTAATATCATCAGACTTCACAGTTAACATTTCCTGCAAAGTATAAGCAGCACCATAGGCTTGTAATGCCCAACATTCCATTTCACCAAAACGCTGACCACCAAAATGAGATTTTCCTCCAAGAGGTTGTTGAGTAACCAAACTATAAGGCCCTACTGAACGCGCATGAATTTTACCATCAACCAAGTGGTGCAACTTAAGCATGTACATGTAACCAACTGTAACCTTGCGGTCGAATTTTTCACCACTGCAACCGTCATATAATACAGCTTGTCCAGAGTTATCTAAACCAGCAAGTTCAAATAATTTTGCTATTTGTTCATCTTTTGGACCCTCAAATACAGGTGCAGCAACAGGAACGCCATCACGTAATTTGCCTGCAAATTCAATGAGATTATTATCACTAATATTACGAATATCATTACAGATAGATACGTTACTGCCATAGCTATAAACCTCAATCAGGAAGTTACGTAAATTGCTGTATGAACTTTTACAAGAGTTCAAATAGTTCTCTACTAACTCATTCAACTCGTCATTTAGTGCATTCTTATTAGGTGTATTTAAAACAGAAGCCGTTATTTCATCATCATCAATATTTTCAATTTTTTTATTATCAAGGTATGCTACTGCAAATTGTGTAAAATTATCATCGTTAAGGGACCTAATTCCCTTGCAAAAAGCACTTTTGATCTTATTGATCTCATCGAGAATATTACTTACCTTTTCCCCTAATTTTCTACAAGCCCAACCTACATGCGTTTCCAGTATTTGCCCTACATTCATTCGTGAAGGAACACCAAGAGGGTTAAGAATAATATCAACAGGAGTACCATCTTCCAAATAAGGCATATCTTCCACTGGCACAACTCGAGAAATCACACCTTTATTTCCATGTCTACCAGCCATTTTATCCCCTGGTTGCAGACTATGTTTCACAGCAATGAAAACTTTTACTGACATCGACACACCTTGAGGCAGGTCATAACCTTCATGTAATTTTTCTACTTTTCGCTTAAACTGTGCTATTGCATGTGATACTTTTTCATCAAAATCTTTTTTTAAGCTCTTAACTTGCTCAGAAATGGATTGGTTTTTTAAGCCTATACCCCACCATTGCTCACGTTCAATAGAGTCAAATTTTTCTCGATCTTGAGAACCAGAATTAATAAGAAGTTTCTTCAGTTCATCATAGAAATATTCACTAGTAACATTGATTATATAATCTCGCTCTTCCTCAAAGTCATTTATCTCTTTTTGTTTGATGAGTAATGCCCTTTCATTTTCTTCAACCCCCCTGCGTGTAAAGACTTGTACATCAATTACTGTCCCTTCAACATCTGGAGATGTATATAAAGAGGAATCCGCACAATCGAATGACTTTTCACCAAAAATTGTCATTAATAACTTCGTTTCAGGAGGCAATGAAAGAGAAGGTTTAGGTGTAACTTTACCTACCAGAATATAGCCTGGACCAACTCTTGTACCAATTTTCACTATACCACTATCATCCAAGTGATATAGATTTTCTTCATTAACACCAGGTATAGCACGAGTTATTTTTTCTGATCCTAAAGGGGTATCATGTACAACACAGTCAAATTCTTCTATATGAATAGAAGTAAAGAGATCTTTTTTAACAACTTCACTAGAAATAATAATAGAGTCTTCAAAATTATAACCTTGCCAAGACATAAAAGCGACTAGCAAATTTTTACCAAGCGCCAACTCACCACTGTTAATTGCAGGACCATCAGCTATTACATCACCCTTTTTAACATAATCACCTACGCACACTAGCGGTCTTTGATTAATACAAGTATTATGGTTAGAACGCTGAAATTTCCTTAGATGATAAATATCTACGTCCAAGTAGTTAACCCTTTCTTTATCAAAAGCACGTATAACTATAGAGTTACTATCAGAACTATCAACTATGCCATCGCGTTTTGCTAAAACTACAGCACCAGAGCCAGAAGCTACAAAAGACTCCATACCAGTAGCAACCAGAGGAGCGGTAGGCTTCAATAAAGGTACGGCCTGACGTTGCATATTTGAGCCCATTAATGCTCTATTAGCATCATCATTTTCTAAAAATGGAATCAAGGAAGCTGCAACTGATATTACCTGCTTAGGAGATACGTCAATGTAACTAACCTGGTCGCTACTTACCATGACGAAGCTACCAGCATATCTACAGTATAGCATGTCATCAACAAAGCAATTATTTTCATCAAGCTTTACGCTAGTGTCAGCTATATGATGTGAGCCTTCGTCTATAGCAGAAAGATACTCAATTTGATCAGTAACAACCCTATTGACTACTTTTCTATAAGGGCTTTCAATGAAACCATATTTATTAATACGCGCGTATATAGCTAAGCTGTTGATTAACCCTATATTTTGCCCTTCAGGAGTCTCAATAGGGCAAATTCTTCCATAATGGGTTGGATGAACATCACGCACCTCAAATCCTGCCCGTTCTCTTGTTAAACCGCCAGGACCTAACGCGGATAACCTTCTTTTATGTGTTATTTCAGATAACGGATTAGTCTGATCCATAAATTGAGATAATTGAGAAGAATTGAAGAAATCTCTTAAGACATTAGTTAACACTTTTGGATTAATAAAATCAGATGGAGAAACTTTATCTAAACTAGAAGTGGACATAGAATCAACTATTGCGCGTTCCAATTTCAACAACCCGGTTCTAAATTGATTTTCTATAAACTCTCCAACTGATCTTACTCTTCTGTTTCCTAAATGATCAATATCATCTACAGATCCTTGACCGTCACGTAACAATACTATTTTTTTCACAATTTCAATAATATCTTCATGCGTTAAAACAGTTAAATCCTCATCATAATTTAATCCAAGGTAAGAGTTAAGCTTCAACCTACCAATGTTAGACAAATCATAATATTCCGGACTGAAGAAAAGATTACGGAAAAACTCTTCTACTATCTCTAAAACAGGAACTTCACCAGGACGCAAAACTCTATATATTTCATATAGTGCATCCTGATAAGACATGTTTTCATCTAAGAAAAGCGTATTTAATATATAAGGTCCAACAAACAAATTATCTATGTTCAACACTGATATTTCATCTACAGATAATAACTCAAGCTTCTTTATGCATTCCAGCTTTATAGATTCACCAGCAGATAAAATTTTCGTAGAGCTAGCACTATCCATTAAATCTTCTGCGAGGAATAAACCACATATAGAACTAAAAGGAACCAGATACTCTTTCAATTCATTATCATATAGCTTTTTAGCTAGTCTTGAGGTAATACAAACGTTAGCTTTAAGCAGCACATTACCTTCAATATCCATTAAGTCGAAAGGCAGCCTCACTCCTTTAAATTTATCAGGAACAAAAGGCACTTTCCAACCATCTTTATGTTTTACATACCTTATTTTCTCATAAAATCTCTCGAGTATATCATTATTTGATAGACCCAACGCCTTTAATAAAACTGAAATTGGCAATTTTCTTTTTCTATCAACACGAAAATACAAATGGTCTTTAACATCAAATTCAATATCAAGCCAAGAACCCCTATAAGGAATAATTCTAGCAGAATAGATCAATTTACCAGAATTGTAAGTTTTTCCCTTATCGCTATCAAAAAATACACCAGGAGACCTATGCATTTGTGAGACGATAACTTTTTCCACACCATTAATGATGAAAGTGCCCTTATCAGTCATCATAGGCAACCCACAAAAGTGGACTTTCTGCTCTTCTATAGATTTTACAACGGTTGCAAGTTTAGAATGATCTCCACTCTCTTTAATCGATTTATATTCATCAAGAGAAATACCATCCTGCATAACAACAAGACGTATAGAAGCAATAACCTGAGCAGAAAAAGTTACACCACGCTTTATACACTCAGATTCATCATACTTAGGATCATCTACCCTACAACTTATAAACTCAATAGTAGCCCTACGCAAAGGATCATTTATTGGAAAGATTGTATGAAAGATAACTTCAAGTCTTTCATTACCATTATTCTTAGGAGTAAAAGAATCATATGATTCTTTTTGAACCTTAACCAAATCCAATAAAGAATCTTTTAAATCAATCGACCTAGAATAAGAAACTCTAGGAACAAAAGCACCAGAAGCGTACATATAAGAAGAATCAACCATTAAAATACCCCAAACTAACTAAAAGAGCTATATCAATATAAAATTAATACATTAAATATTATTCAAGCTCCACTTTAGTTGCTCCTGCTTCAATAAGTTTTTGCTTGATTTTTTCTGCTTCGTTTTTAGGAACATTAGCAGTCAAATCTTTAGGTAAAGATTCAACCAACTCTTTTGCTTCTTTTAAACCCAATGTAGAATTAACCTCTCTCACAGCTTTAATAACTCCTATTTTTTTACTCGCATCAATTTCTTTAATCACAACTTTATACTCAGCTTTTTCTTGAGCAGCAGGAGCAGCAGCATTATCACCAATAGGCGCCCCAGCACGAACAGCTCCACCAAGAAAAGAACCAGCAGGCAACCCTATTTTCTCTTCTAAAACTTTTACAAGTTCAGAAGCCTCTAATAGGTTTAAAGATAATATTTTATCAACCAAATCACTTGTTACATTACTCATAATTACCACCTTACTTAACAACAAATTTATTTTTTAGAACTATAATAATCCAAAACTCTCATAAGCCTCATAGAAGATGAATTGATAGACAACGCTAACCGAGCAGGAATATCATAAGATATTAAACGCATAATTTTAACACGCAATTCATCCAGAGAAGGCAACTTAGCCAGTTTATTAACATCTTCCACTGTTAACAATTCATTTAAATGAGCTGCGCAAATCACAGACATTTTTTCTTTGTTAGCATTAGTAAAATCAACTATTAATTTTGCAGCTTTTACTACGCCACTAGAGTATATAATAGCAACAGGACCGGAAAATTTGCCTGATAAATAAGAGAATTTACCAGTCCTTTCCAAAGCCAAGCGCGCTAGAGTGTTTTTAACTACTAATACCCCACCTGCTATAGACTTCAGACTATTCCTCAGAGTTAATGAATCATTAGCATTTATAGATTTAAAATTTACTAATATCAAGAAATCATTATTTACAAATACGTTTATTGTGCTCTGTATAAATTCATCCTTATCTTTACGCTTCACGGTATCACTCCCTTAAATTATATCTTCCACTTTGCCTATCTTATAAGCTTTACCCATAGTTGAATTTAAAAAAACACCCTTAAAGTAAATTCCTCTCGCAGAAATAGGTTTATTATCTTTAATTACTTTAAGAAAGGCTTTTAAATTTTCTAGCAAGTCATCAATATCAAATTTAATATTTCCTAATTTACCATGAATAACACCATTTTTATCTGTTCTAAATTTTACCTGACCAGACTTAATGGTTTTAATGGCTTCTGCAATGTTAGAAGTCACAGTACCAAATTTAGGGTTAGGCATCAGCCCTTTAGCACCCAATACTTTTGCAATAGGAGTGATTTTTGCCACAAAATCAGGAGTAGTAATGCACCAATCAACATCTAACTTTCTACCTTTTTTTATTTCTTCAACTAAATCCTCTCCTCCTGCAATATCAGCACCAGCTTTTTCAGCTTCTAATAAATGTTTATCTTGAGCGAAAACAGCTACTTTAATATTCTTCCCGATACCTTTAGGCAAAACTACTGTACCACGCACCTGCTCTTCAGATTTACGTGAATCTACGCCTAAATTGACCGCAATATCAACTGATTCATTAAATTTTGCTGAAGCAGACTCAACAATCTTCTTCAAACACTGCTTAGGATTATCATTATATGTATTCATTTACCTAACCTTCAACAACTTCTATACCCATAGATTTTGCAGTGCCTACAACCATTTTCACTGCTGAATCTTCATTATCCACTTTCATATCAACCATCTTGCACTTTGCTACTTTAATTATAGCAGACATAGGTAATTTAGCCACTAATTCTTTACCAGGATTACCAGAACTTTTACTTAATTTAGCCTCCTGCTTAAGTAAATAAGCCACAGGCGGACCGCTGACAGTAAAATCATGAGAGCGATCATCCTTTATGGAAATTCGCACTGTTACTAAATCGCCTACTTTATAATTAGCGTTAGCAGCACTAGTAACTTTATTAAAAGCTTCACAAAACTTAGGAACAGGTATACCACGTGGACCAAGTACTGAAGCAATTTTCGGTCCTGGAACTGCTTTCCCAGCTTCCATAAGTAAGTTAATCTTAGCAACTATAACACTCATAATTAATCCTCTATTTTCTCTACTTGAGCCAGATCAAGCTCTATTATTGTCGGCTTACCTAAAATCCATACTTCCACATTAATAATTTTTTTCTCATCGTTTACCATATTTACCTTACCAGTAAAATTTTGAAAAAGACCATCATTAATTTTCACTTTTTCACCTTTTTCATAACCATAACCTAACTTCTTTGTCTCTTGAGCATTATAAAGTGCATTACACATTGAGTGAATCTCATCATCCAAAATCACCTTTGGAATATTACCGTTTTTCAAAAATCCATAAACCTTAAGAGATTTTGGTATATTATTGATAAAATTCAATACTTCATCGCATAAATTCACGTATAAAAAGACATAACCAGGAAAGCATTTCCTTCGTGTAGCAATTTTCTTAGATTTCAACTCCACTTCACTTAGCTCTTCATATGGAATAAAAACTTCCTTAAAGTAATCATTAACACCCAATCTCATAGAATTTTCCAATATATGTTGGCGCACTTTCTCTTCACAATTGGAAGCAACTCTCAAGATATACCATTTATATCTATTAAATTCCTTACACTTTAAACTTATCTCATCATCTGAAATCATCTCAAAATCACCAGATTCGCCACTGCAGAATCCAGGCGTTTGATTCAAAATATTTTTGCTTTCATCACACAGATGCATATATACATACACTTCACATAATTCTTTTATATCAGACTTTGAATTACATACCGTTTGATAAGGAATAAACACTTCCTTAAAATAAACAGCATTACTTACCAGTTCGCGTATGTTTTGCTCATATCCATAATCAACTTTAATGATATACCATTTATATTCACATTCCATAAATAATTCCAAATAAAGCCTTAATTACGTAAAGAGACATAAAATCCACAAAACAGAAGAAAATCGAAAAGCATAATATAACAATCATTACAACAAATAGAGATGACAACACCTCCTGTTTCTTTACCCAAGCAACTCTTCGTATTTCTTGCTTTATATCACAGAAAAAACCACACAAACTTTTTAACATTTCCACCACAACATTAATGCAGGAGCGATAGGAATTGAACCTACAACCTCTGGTTTTGGAGACCAGCGCTCTACCAATTGAGCTACACTCCTATAACTCAAACTCTCACTCCAAAATTTCAGAAACAACACCAGAACCAACAGTTCTACCGCCTTCTCTTATCGCAAAACGCAACCCCTTATCCATTGCTATCGGTACTTGCAATTCTACTTCTACACTCACATTATCTCCTGGCATTACCATCTCCTTCCCATCTAGCAATTTTATGCTCCCAGTTACATCCGTTGTCCTTAAATAAAACTGTGGCTGGTAATTCGCAAAAAATGGTGTATGCCTTCCTCCTTCCTCTTTCTTTAATATATAAACCTCCGCCTTAAATTTTCTATGCGGCGTTATCGTCCCAGGTTTTGCCAATACTTGCCCTCTCTCCACTTCTTCTCTTTTTGTTCCTCTTAACAATATTCCTACATTGAGTCCTGCACTTCCCTTATCCAGCAACTTCTTAAACATTTCTACACCTGTGCATATCGTCTTTTGCGTCGCTTTCAGACCTATTATCTCTATCTCTTCTCCCGTCTTTATCTCTCCCTTCTCTATTCTTCCTGTTACCACTGTTCCTCGCCCCGATATCGAAAATACATCTTCGATTGGCAATAAAAATGGTAAATCCACAGGCCTTGGTGGAACCGCTACATATTCATCTAACTTTTCCATCAATTTGTCTATTGATTTCTTTCCATATTCGCTGCTGTCATCCTCCAGCGCCTTGAGCGCTGAACCAACCACCACAGGCACTTCATCCCCTGGAAATCCGTATTTACTCAGTAATTCCCTCACTTCCATTTCTACTAAATCTATCATATCAGCATCAGCAACATCAGCTTTATTTATATACACCACGATATATCCAACACCTACCTGCTTCGCCAGCAATATATGCTCTCTCGTTTGTGGCATTGGCCCATCAACCCCCGACACTACCAATATCGCCGCATCCATCTGTGCTGCACCTACTATCATGTTCTTTACATAGTCAGCGTGTCCAGGACAATCAACGTGTGCATAATGCCTTTTCTCTGTCTGATACTCAACATGCGCTGTTGCTATCGTTATCCCCCTCTTCCTTTCTTCTGGCGCTTTGTCTATCTGATCGTACGCTACAAAATTTCCATAATGCTTCGTTATCGCCGCTGTTAACGTCGTCTTCCCATGATCCACATGTCCTATTGTTCCCACATTTACATGCGGCTTTCCAAATGCTTCCACTACTGCTGTCATAATT
>NZ_JAPQLF010000045.1:0-2169 GCF_028982105.1 Wolbachia endosymbiont of Drosophila bicornuta
GTCAGTAGCCACCAGATTTTTTCAGTTGCTATGCAACAAAGCCATCCCAGTGTCACGCACTGGGATGACAAAAAAAGGAGGCTACTCGGATGACAGGAGAAGGTACTGCCGTCATAAAGGAACCAGTTTCAGCTACTTTCATGACATCGTTGTAACATTGTACCATATTACAATTTAGCGTTTTTAGTAACTAAGAAAAGTGCTTCCCCCTTTTAGAGCACTGCATATAATAGAATTATGTCGCAGTGCATTGCGAAACAAAATTCCCAATACTACAGGAGGCTTTATGAATAAGAAATTTCTCTATTCACCATTGTCAATAAAAAGCATAGGAGAAAACGGTGTATTTTCCGGTTATGCTAGCGTTTTTAATATAGTTGATAAACAAAATGATCTGATATTGCCTGGAGCATTTAAGGAAAATTTAAACAGAAATAAAATAAAACTCCTTTGGCAGCATAATCCTGACGAACCTATAGGTAGCATCATAGATATTTATGAAAATGATGTTGGCCTGTATATAACCGCACATTTACTTTTGGGTATTCAGAAAGCAGAAGAAGTGTATTTGATGCTCAAAACTGGGGCAATTAACGGACTTTCCATCGGCTATATACCTATAGAGTATGATGTTGATCATAAAAGTGGAGCTAGAGTGTTAAAACAAGTGGAATTATGGGAAGTCAGTTTGGTCACTTTTCCTGCAAACTTGGCTGCTCAGGTAATCAATGTGAAAAATCAGAACAATGAACAGGAAGTGTTAGCAAGAGCGATAGAAAAAGCAAATGCTGTACTTGCAGACATGTACATTTCTGCTTAAAGTGTATTAGGCGGGCAAAGACTTTACCATAATTTGATACCTGTGTTAGTATTTGTTTAACATTTATACTAATATATATAACTTTATTACTATTAAAATTTCTGTAAATTAAAGTTAAAAAATAAGGTAATTTTATGCTAAATATTAATAATAAGGTTAATTATGAAATTAATATTAAGCGAAAGGAAAAAAAATACAGCTGGTCTACTGTATTTGCTTGGTTATATCTAAAAACGATTGGACGAATATTGCCCAAGAGATGGAATAGATGGGCAGAAAATATTTTGTACTACGATAAAACTACTGCAAACAATGAAGTTCAAACTGATGCTTTTAAGACAATAGATGGAAGTGTTCAAGTTGACTTAAAACCTGAAGTTGTAGATAAAGAGAGCCAAAGTGTAGTGATAAACAAAGATGGAGGGGTTCAGACTGATGGAGTAGCCATAAGCGTCAAGTTAAGGAAATAAAGGTATGAAAGAGATAGAATAATAAGGTATAAGTTCTCCAAGATATACTTTTAGTGAGAGAACCAATGAATAAAATAACTTGCTTATCAAAAAAGCTCAAAGAATTTTTTAATGAAAAAGCAGAGGAAATCTCAATTACAACAAGGTTTATAAAAAGAAAGAGAAAGCTAAAAGGTTCATCATGCGTAAAAGCCATGGTCTTGGGTAATATAGGAGTTGATAATTGTAGCGTAGAAACAATGTGTCAATTACTAAACGAGGACTCGATAGATATAACAAAACAAGGTTTGGATTTTAGATTTACTGAAGAAGCAGTGGAATTTATGAAAAGGATGTATAATGAATCTGTGATTCTCTTTAAAAATATCTTGCAAGTTGATTGCAAAATCTTACAGCAATTTAATAGTGTTAAATTATTGGACAGTAGCTATGTTACTCTACCTAACAGTATGGAAGAGATGTATAAAGGTTATGGTACTAGCTACAGTGGCTATGAAAGCAATACTAAGTCTGGAATAAAGTTACAATTAGTTTTCGACTACATGAATCAGATAATAGACCAACTTAATTTAACGGAGTGGGTAAGATCAGACCAGGGATATAGGAAACATTTAAGTAATATATTAAGCAATGATTTGCTAATATCTGATCTCGGTTATTTTGTGCCAAGTTCTTTTAAACAAATCAATGAAATAGGAGCTTATTTCATAAGTCGTTATAAATCCGATACCAACATATATGATGTAGAAACAAATCAAAAAATGGAGTTATTAGAATGTTTAGAGGATAAGTTATTTTTAGAAAACGAGGTATTGTTAGGAAAAGAAGCAAAAATTAGAGTAAGAATTATATGTCAGAAACTAACTGAAGAACAGTATA
>NZ_JAPQLF010000046.1:0-551 GCF_028982105.1 Wolbachia endosymbiont of Drosophila bicornuta
AGAAGGGCTAGAGTATCCACTTTAACCTCTCTAAATTTGCTCACAATCTCTTAACTTGACGCGTATGGATGAACAGACTCTCTTTGAAAGGTTTTACTAAGAAAAACAAAGCAAGAGCTAATTTCAATAATTACTCGTTCCAGTAAACATTATCCTGAGATTTTTGAAGAACTAGAGGATAAAGAATATGAGCAATTTATTCAAAGTGAACTTTCAAAATCCGAGAATTATGTATAAAACAACCGGAAAGATGGTGAGATCAGGTAATCTATGGCTAAGACGTCATACCGCCGCGGTATCTCTCAGCCGCTAACACGTAGCGGGATGACGAGATGCCACCACGAACCGTCATACCGCGCGATTCATCCGCGGTATCTCTTAGCATAGATCCCGCTAACAAGCAGCGGGATGACGGTTGTCGTTTAGCTATAAACATTAAGAAATTTACCAAACGAAAAAAAAGGCAAAAAAAGCCCCATGATTGGCTAATTACTTACATTATACTTTCAAGTATGGCGTTTTTTTATTCTAAACACTTAATAACCGCGATT
>NZ_JAPQLF010000046.1:620-3709 GCF_028982105.1 Wolbachia endosymbiont of Drosophila bicornuta
AAAAGAAACCCTAGGGTAGCTAGTTATTCACTATCCATTTTTTAAGTTGGCGTTTTTTTATGTTTTAAACGCTTTATAGGCGCGTTTCAGCTTATGTAGGTAGAAATTTTATAAGACATAAGGTGCACATAGTGCAAAAAATTAAACATGATACGCCAGATACGTGAGTTTTTTTGTCATTTAATCTGTACAGAGAAGACAAATAAATAGCTTCAGTGTTTATGATAAGGGGGCTGGCGGAGTTTGTCAAGTGGTTTTTTAGCCACGTTTCCCTGTTATAATGTTCGTTTGCTTGACCTAAGATCCAGGAGTATTTAAACTGAACCCTATACAGTGCTAAAAATGATAGGAAATATAAGCGGAATAGTTGATGAAGTGCGCAGTGATCACATAATCCTGAATGTGAATGATGTTGGCTATATGGTGTATCTTTCAGCCAAAACTTTAAATGCATGTTCCATCGGAAGTAGAGTTAAATTACTTATCGAAACCTATGCAAATAACAGAGAAAATGTCGCTCAGCTATATGGTTTTATAAGCAAAGAAGAACAGCAGTGCTTAAGGTTGCTTGTCAAAGTAAGCGGCGTTAGCTATAAAACTGCAATGTCAATTTTGAGTAAATTAACTCCAGAACAGCTATTTTTGGCAATTATGAATGAAGATAAAGTAGCACTCAAGATGAGTGGACTTGGCTTGAAACTCATAAATCGAATCATCACTGAATTGAGTGGCAAAGTAAGTAAACTAGAAATAAATAACAATAACTTTAATCCAATTAATGAAGATGCCCTTTCAGCATTGATCAATCTTGGATATGAAAAAATGAAAGCTTATGATACGATAAAGAAAATACAAGACGAATCGTCAAATCTGGACACTAAGGATATTATTCGCATAGCGCTTAAGGAGCTCTTAACATTATGAAATCAATATCGTGCGGTAAAGAATATACTGAAGATGTGCGCAATATCAACATCAGGCCTGAGCAACTTGATGATTTTGTCGGGCAAAAAGACTTAATACAAAATTTAAAAGTGTTTATAAACGCTGCACAGACGAGAACTGAAGCTTTAGATCACGTCTTATTGTACGGTCCTCCAGGGCTTGGCAAAACAACTTTAGCACAAATTGTTTCTAAAGAATTAAGAGTTAGCTTTCGCGCAACTTCTGGTCCTTTACTTAGTAAAGCTGGAGATTTGGCCGCAGTGCTTACCACTTTAAATGCAAAAGATGTTCTATTTATCGACGAAATCCATAGATTAAATCGCAGCATCGAAGAAGTTTTATATACTGCTATGGAAGATTTTTGCTTGGACATATTGGTAGGTGAAGGTCCATCTACTCGCACTTTAAGGATAGATCTACCACCATTTACGCTAATTGGAGCAACAACACGGCTTGGATTACTTTCTGCGCCACTCAGAGATCGTTTTGGCATTCCTTTGCATCTTGAGTTTTATTCCTTTGAGGAGCTGGTTAATATTATAAAAAGAGGCGCAAGAGTTCTTTCTGCTGAAATTGAAGAGGGTGCTGCGCGGGAAATTGCCTGCCGTGCCCGCGGCACTCCAAGAATTGCTTTGAGGTTACTCAGAAGAATAAGGGATTTTGTTGAAGTGAAAGATGATAAAAAAATTACTTATGAAGTCGCTGATTCTGTATTACTAAAATTGGGTGTAGATAAAATGGGACTCAATAAACTTGATATGAATTATCTAAGATTTTTATTCAACACTTCAGGCCCTGTTGGAATTGACACCATATCTATTGCGCTATCCGAAGATGTTGGCAATATTGAAGAAACAGTAGAACCTTATTTAATCAAAATTAGTTTTGTAAAGCGCACACCAAGAGGGCGCGTTCTAACAGATCAAGCAAAGGAGTATTTGAGCTTTCAACATTAAACATCATAATTTATATTGACTAATTGGCGTGGTATCTATATGCTAACATTTATATATTAAAAATAATGGAGGCATATATGTTAACTAATAGCACTGAAACTGTATCTTTAATTGAAACTTCTTCTAATCTAAATATCACTCCTTCTGATAATAATTCGATTTCGGATACTAAAAATGTACCTAAATCAGCACTAGATGAGAATGTACCTAAATACGTCACTCTTAATAATGCAGAACAACACTTCTACTAATACCACTAATAAAAAGAAACCAAAACCTTATATTCATAAGGATAGTAATGGTATATGTACATATACTGCTCGGGATGAGAATAAATATGGTGGTAAGAACATTATAGGCAAAATTGCTGAACAAATTAAAGAAGAGATATCTAAAAATATAGAAAATAATGATATAGAATTTATAAAACTTAAAGAAAGCAAAAATGAAGATAATATTATTGAGCCTGCCGTAAGAATTGCGATAGGTAGTAATACAAAAGAAATAAGCATGAGTGACATTCTAAATAACGATTTGTGTAAACAATATGGCGTGAAAGCAATTACATGATTGCTACCTCAAAGTAAAGCAAGGGGGCTACGTTGCCGGGTTGATGAACATGGAACAAGAATTTATGAGGTAGCTAATGGTTCATATCAAATGACTTTAAAGTGGAATGCTCAAGGAAAAGAATGTAATATTAAAATTAATATTCATGATAATTGCTCCGTAGAACTTATTGAGGGTAATGGTGTTACTATGGAGCAATTAGCTGCACATAAAGAAGTAAAAGTAGGAAGGCAATATGAAGCAAAGCCTTTGCATGAAGTGTTAGCATCACAATTGCCACAAACACAATTACAACAAAGCTCTGAAGAAGTAAAATTTTTGGAGCAGCATTCAACAAATGTAGAAGACTTGAGCGGCGCATCACAAAAGCATCAAGCTCCTGCTGCTTCAAAATAGGTAAAGTAGTGAAAATTCAGTATAAGTTGCTTGCATCTGCAAGTATAGCATTTCTCATAATAGTCCGAACAGGTCATAGGAAGGCAGAATCAACAGCACGACGAAAGGATTCGAATAGAGGAATGTCTTTCCTGGCTCTGTTTTTTATAGCAAACCAATGATGCTCAATTTTGTTGAAATCTGGAGAATAAGGCGGCAGATACAAAATTTCTGCACCAACCC
>NZ_JAPQLF010000047.1:0-9422 GCF_028982105.1 Wolbachia endosymbiont of Drosophila bicornuta
TTCTCTTACTAAAAAAAGCTACAAATCTCATATTTCCAAGCGTATGCGTAAGTTGCGAATGTATCATTGATGAAAATCTTAATCTGTGTAGTGAATGCAACAAAAAAATCAATTTTCTAACTAAGCATTACTGCAATGTTTGTGGCGTAGTAATCTCAGACAATATTTATACGTGTGGTAAGTGCATCATCAATCCTCCACCGTTTATAGCTCTTTTTACAATAATCCGAACAGATCATAATATGCTACTGCTCTACCATAGCCATAAGCACATATCTTATCCTATTCGGACTATTGCGAGAAGTGCTATACTATACCGCGGCGGTATCTCAGCCGCTAACAAGCAGCGGGATGACAGCAATCTACGTCATACCGCGATTCATTCACGGTATCTCTTAGCCGCTAACACGTAGCGGAATGACGATTGTCGGTAAATCTAAGTTACTGTAGCTATAAAGGCTTTCACAATAACCTATTTTCCTTGAAACCAAAATAGCTACTGAATGTAATAATAATGTGGTCTATTAATTCTATTCCTATACTTTGGCAAGCTTCTGCTAGTTGTCTAGTGAGAGATATATCGCTATTTGAAGGTTGTGTATCTCCGCTTGGATGATTGTGAGATATTACAATGGATGTTGAACCAATCAAAAGTGCGCGCTTGATGATCTCTCTGACATAAAGAGGAGTTTGATCTACTGTACCAATATTTTGCAGGTCTTCCGCTATTAGACGATACTTTTTATTCATATAGATGACACGAAAATTTTCCTTATTGAGGCTTCCTATACTTATTCTTAAATAATCAAGCAATTTTTCCCAGTTATCGATTACGGGCAGGTTTTTTATTTCTTCTCTTGCAGAACGAACAAAGGCTTGTTTTACACAAAAGATGGCAGATATCGCTGCATTGCTGACATCATCAACGTTTTGCAGCGCTTCCAGGTCAGCATTAAAAACTTTATTTAAGCTGCCAAAACTTTCTATCAAACTCTTTGCCACCGGTTTTACATCAATTCTACTATATGCTGAATATAAAATGTGCTCTAAAACTTCATAATCAAGTAATGATTGTCCATTATCTAAAATAATTTTCTCTCTTAGGCGCTTTCTATGACCCTTTTTGTAATTTTTCATCATCAATGAATTGCTTATCTCTTGTATAATAAGAAATTAGATTTTTAAGTAAAATATTTAATAAAGCGCATGACGCACAATTGTAAGAACATCCATTTTTAAAGACAGCAAATGGTGTCATGAAAGTAGCTGAGATACTCTCCTCCTTTGTCATCCGAGTAGCTGACACTGGTTCCTTTGCGACGGCAGTGCCCAGAGGTGTCATCCCAGTGCATGCACATAGTGCAAAAAATTAAAAACAAGACGCCAATACGTAATACTGTTGTCGTTTAGTCTGCACAGATCGAAGATAAATGAATACCTTCAGTATCATGATAAAGGGGCTGGCGAAGGGTGTCAAGTAGTTTTTAGCTCTGCCTTCTAAGGCTTTTACTCGTGACAACCACTGTGCCTGCGATCTTATCGTGCCAAGTTTGACAGCGTTTGTTGAAATTTGACCATAAAAAGCCCAAGAACAATGGTGCAACTGACAATATAAAGGAAAAAAATCTCTTTGTTGCTTGTTTTATGGTCATCTTTTCGAAAGTTTGTGCATCCACAACTCTAAGCCCAAATAATAGTTTTCCAGGTGTAGTAGCAAACTTTACCCACATATATATTACATAGCAAAAGAGCATAATAAACTGGAGTATTTGATTTAGGATTAGTAATTTTATAAGTCTACTCTGCGTTGTCTTTTCTTCCGCAGACAGTGGTGCTTGCATTGGGGATTTTGCAGCAATTTGACTTAATATTTTGCTATCCTCTGAGTTCATAAAGAGCTGATTTAAGGCTTGGCTGCAAAACTGCAAGAACAAAACGATAATAATCAAATCAAGCAATACTGATATATAGCGCCTGAGGCCCGTTACATAACATATCCCATTTTCATCTTTCTTTACCTTTTGAATAACATTTATAGAAGAAAAAATAGAAAATAAACGATTAAAAAATTTATGTAACATATATATACTTTCCAATATTTAACGTGCCCCTGGCCGGACTTGAACCAGCATGCTTTTGCAAGCAACAGATTTTGAGTCTGCCGTGTCTACCATTCCACCACAGGGGCATTAAGTTTTAATGCTATAGGCAACACGGAATTAGTCAAATTTTATATGTCTTTCAAATCAAAACTAAATATTCTACAATAATCAACAATTACTCTCAAAACTTAAAATGAATGAATTAGCCAATCTCCTCAGTTCAAGAAGTGTAGATAAGGAAATATGTAAATTACCGCATAATTTAGAAGCTGAACAGATGCTTATTGGTGCAATGATTCGTGATAATAGAATCTGTGATGCAGTTGAAGACACAATTACAGCAGAAAATTTCTATGATCCACTGCATCAAAGTATTTTTACGCAAATATCTAAAACCAGAAAACATGGCATAGTTGCCAATGAACTGAGCCTTAAAATGTTTTTTGAAAACGACCAAGCATTTACCGAGTGTGGTGGGGTAGAGTACTTAGCAAAGCTTGCAGCGAAGGCAAGTATTGCACTTGATATTTATAATTTGACTAGAATAATCCGTGATACTTACTTAAGGAGATGTTTAATCAAGCTCGGGCAAGAAATAGTTGGTGATAGCTACAACTACGATATTGAAAATCCTGCACAGGCGCAAATTGAACAAGCAATGACAAAATTGTTCAATTTGGCAGTAAAAAAACAAGGTGAGAAAACATATATAAAACTTGCAAGTTCAATTAAAGATGTAGTTGAGAAGATCAGCACACTGAAAAATAATCCAGAAGCGCTAGGCGTTACAACCGGACTTCAAGATCTAAATCAGCTTCTTGGTGGTCTACAAAAATCTGATTTATTAATTTTAGCTGCAAGGCCTTCTATGGGTAAAACAGCATTGGCGCTAAACATCGCACTTAATGCTTGTAAGATGTTGCAAAAAAGAGCAGATAAGCAACACTATGTAGCGTTTTTCTCGCTTGAAATGTCAGCAGAGCAATTAACTGCAAGGCTGATCACTATAGATTCAGGAATTAGTTATTATAAGGCATTAACGGGGAGAATTAGTGATTTTGAATTGCATGAATTTATCAATACTAGTACAGAATTATCTGAACTGCCTTTCATCATAGATGACACCCCTGCGCTATCAATTAGTGCCCTTCGCACCAGAATACGCTTGCTGTATCAATTATATAATGTAGAAGTGGTATTCATTGATTATTTGCAGCTAATCAGAGGAACAACAAAAAGGAGTAATGAAAATAGAGTGCAAGAAATCTCGGAAGTGACGCAGGGTTTGAAAGCAATTGCAAAGGAGCTAAATATTCCCATTGTTGCACTATCTCAGCTCTCTCGTTCTGTTGAGCAGAGGGATGATAAAAAACCACAACTTTCTGATTTACGTGATTCAGGGAGCATAGAGCAAGACGCAGATATAGTAATGTTTCTCTATAGAGAAGAGTATTATGAACTAAGAAAACAGCCAAATGAAGGAAACAATAAACATCGGGAATGGCAAGAGAAAATGGAAAAAATTAGAAACATTGCAGAGCTCATTATTGCAAAGCAGAGAAATGGACCAATTGGCAGTGTGAAGCTATATTTTGACTCTAACAGAGGTGCATTTAAAGATTACACGGAAAGGCATAGTTCATAGCTTGACAGCAATCTTCTTGTTCCCAAGTTTATCAATTATTTTTTTTATGTAAAGATAGCTTGATAACTTCTTAAAAATCCTTTCATAATGGTATTATATTTTATAATACGTGAGATGATGAATGAAAACAATGTACCCTATTATATAGCTGGAACTCTGGCTGCTTTAACTTTATTAGCATCTGGAGTGTTTGCTGCAGCTCCTTATATTGGTTTCTTAGCTCCAGTTGCAGCATTAAGTGTTGGCCTTCCATTTATTATTGGTGGTGCTGTATTTTCTGCTGTAGCTATTGCACTTTCGTATGCAGCAGTTAGTAAGAACAAAACTATTTCTGAGAAGGAAGCTCAGCTTTCTGATGAAAAAAGTAAAGTAGAAGCTAAAGGTAAAATAATTTCTGAGAAAGTAAAAGAAATATCCGAAAAAAATACTCAACTGGCTAATCAAGCAAAAGAGATAGAAGATAAAGATAAAACTATTTCTGAGAAAGATCGGGAGATTTTTAGAATGAAAAATGAGTTGGCTGCAACCAGAAGGATTAATGCTTCTCAGCCAGGTAATGCGGTAGAATTTGATAGCATAAACCAGCAGCTTACTAAGAGAGATTTCGAAGTACAAACTCAAGAGCAAGCCATTATTTCACAAGCAAAAGGGAAATTTAATAGTGTTGGAAATAAATTAAAAAATATTTATGATACTATGCCATCAGCTGAGTTTGCAAAGGATATCAAAACAGCATCTGAAAAAGCATTTACTTCTACAAAAGAAGCATTTATTAGTGGTCGTGTAACTCGTATTGTTAAAGATGGCTTAAAAGATGTTTATGGTACGTCATTTGAACCAGTAAAAAGTGCACTTAATAGCTTTGGAAGCAGCTTGAAAAACACTTGTGATACATCAATTGAGTCAGCAAAAGGGACAATTAGTAGTGTTGGAAATAAATTAAAAAATGTTTATGATACTATGCCATCAACTAAAATAGAATTTTCATGGGTCTCAGAAAAATTTTCACCATACTGGAATAGTGTTAAAAGCTTGATGTTTGGTAATAAGGCAGATCAAGCAAGTGGTGCTAGTCAACTTTCAAGTGAATCTCAAGGTAATGGTATTGTTATTCCAGAGGGGGCAAAGCTAGAGCTTTCTCCAATATTATTTGATTTTTTGTTTAGAGAAAAACAGAAGATGGTAAGGCAATTTTTAAGAGAGCAAACTGATGAAAAAAAGAATGTGGCTACACAAGAAAATTTAAAAACTGAGACTCCTAGCCAGGAAAATCAGATGAATATTGATAACGTTCCTAAGCAACCTGATCATTTAAATGTTGATGCTGCTAAAAGGTATTTAATGAGTCTTTCTGAGGATCAGGATGTATTTTATGATGCAGAATCTGGTGATGAAAAAGGTACTGAGGTTTCTAGCCCAGAAAGTCAGCCAACTAAAGAAGAAAATGGTCAAGGCTGGTTTGCATGGAGCCTAGGAAAGGTTAAGTCGGCAATGACTGAAGTAGTAGTGATAGATGCTGATGTTACTAAATCACATTTTGCTAAAGTAACTAAGGCACTTGCCACCTAACTTGAATATGTAGGCAGCGGTGTGCACCGTCGTTAACTAAAGATAATCCCATCCAGGAGAAATAGTTTTTACACTATTTCTCCTCTTTAGCATCAACCCTCAAAAAAACCGGCGTAGGTTTAGGCAATGTTATGCATGAACTTACGCACGCGTCGCACAAAGATTTTAAATCTCGTTGTTCTTTCGGAATTTGCAGTTGATTTAGTATCATCTCTGCTGACTTGGGAACGATTGGCTGCAATAAAATGCCTATTATCCTGATATATTCCAGTAACTTGTAAATTACTAAATTCATGCGCTCTCTGTCAGTTTTGCTTAGTGTCCAGGGTGCACTTTTGTCTATGTAGGCATTTGCTTCAGAAGAGATGTTGATAATTAGAAGTATAATCTGGTTAAATTCATACTTTGATAGGTGATTCATCACTTGATCGAGTATAGCTTTGCAACCTGGAAGACTTTCTTCACCTTTAAGTAGGCTTTGATCGATTGTTGGTACAATTCCAGAACATTGCTTGTGTAAAAATGAAATTGTTCTTTGTACTAAATTGCCTATGTTGTTTGCCAGTTCTGAATTTATCCGGCTGATCATATTTTTCTTACTAAAGTTGCCATCTTGGCCGAATCTTCCTTCCCGAAGGAGAAAATAGCGTAGCTGATCAACACCAAACTCTTGAGCGAGGCCAATTGGATCTATGACATTACCAAGGGACTTGGATATTTTCTCTCCCTCGTTCAACCACCAACCATGAACTGCAATTTGTTTTGGCAGTGGCAGGTCTGCTGCAAGGAGAATCGCTGGCCAATATACAGCATGAAAGCGCAATATGTCTTTACCGATTACATGAACGTTGAAAGAGTTGTCAGCTAGGTTTGCAGCGCTTGACACTGGAATCTGCGTTTTCCCTTGGTTTGGTGTCATTCCAGTACTTGACACTGGAATCTGTGTTTCTGGTTCTGCCCAAAACCTCTTATATTCCTCACCTTCAGTACTAGGGAAACCTATTGATGTAAGATAATTGGTTAATGCATCTATCCAAACATAGATTACGTGTTTGTCATTACCTGGTACTTTTATTCCCCAGTTAAAACTAGTGCGAGAGATTGAGAGGTCAATGAGCCCTGATCTTACAAACGATATCACTTCATTTCTTCTGCTCTCAGGAAAGATAAAACTTGGCTGATTTTTATAGAGTTCCAGTAATTTTTCTTGCCAGTTTGATAAGCGAAAAAAGTAACTCTCTTCTTTTATCCACTGGACCTCAGCACCTGTTGGTGCTTTGCCATCTATCAGCTCTGACTCCTGATAAAATGCTTCATCACGAACTGAATACCAACCCGAATAGGAATCCAAATATATTTGCCCTCTCTCTTCAAGTCTATTCCATAAAGCTATAACTGCTTTTTTGTGACGTTCCTCCGTAGTGCGAATAAAATCGTCATACTCAAAATTCATGAACTTAGCCAATTCTTTAAATGAAACGCTCACTTCATCTGTAAATTCTTTTGGCTGCATTTCCTTTGCTTTAGCTGCTTTTTCTATTTTTTGTCCATGTTCATCTGTACCGGTGGTAAATTTGACATTTTTCCCAGCTAGTTTCATGAACCTTGCCACCACGTCACACAAGAGAGAAGTGTATGCATGACCAATATGCGGCTTATCGTTTACGTAATATACTGGCGTGGTGATGTAAAAGTTCTCGAATTGTTCCATGGTTTAGCATTTTGATAAAAATCAACTGAGTTAATTATAGTATTAAAAAGGCAGTAATAAATAAATATTGATTGGGTTAAGCATAATTTTTGAAAAAAGCTATTTACTGAAATTTTATTAAAATAAGAAACAATCAGGCATGATTATTGAAAGAACAATGAGAAATTTTCTTGTAATTCTATTTATAGTTTTCTATGCATTTGATGCACACGCTGATGGAGCAACAGATGTAATGTGTAATGTAATAGGTTACGTTCATGGAATAGGTAGACCAATGATTACAGTGGTAATAATTGGTTCAAGCTTACTTGGAATATTTGGCAGAATGCCTTGGCCTGCACTTTTCGCACTGGGTATGTTTGTTGCTGTGTTTTTTGGTGCTCCTCAAATTGTAACAAAGGTAACAGAAAAAGAAGTTTGTTGTCTTTTTAAAGGTCAAACCTTGGAGAATGGAAAGTGTGTTGCTGCTCCTGGATATGAACGTGTAGGTACAGATTATGCTTGTCGTTCCTGTTGGGCGCTAACTAATAAAGGCTACTGTATAAAAGCTGGCCAAGATCCTTCAAAGTATTGGAAGTGAAAATGGTGCTTTTATAGAGTTATAGCTCTTTTTACAGTAATCCGAACAGATCATAATATGCTACTGCTCTACCATAGCCATAAGCACATATCTTATCCTATTCGGACTATTGCGAGAAGTGCTATAAATCTAACAAACCGCAGAGTATATAATTAACATCCACGCCTTTAGTTAGATTCCACTCACGCTTTATTACGTTGTACTCCATGCCAGCCATGTTTTGCAGCGTTACATTATTTTCTCTTAAGTGATTTGCAATTTCTGACGGCTTGAGAAATTTATTCCAGTTATGTGTACCTTTTGGCAGCCAATTTAATATGTACTCTGCACCAATTATTGCAAGGCAGAAGGATTTGATAGTTCTATTTATTGTGGATATAAATATCAGCCCATTCGGTTTTAGCAGTTCTATCGCTTTTTTCATGAAAAGCTCTAAATTATCCACATGTTCAACTACTTCCATCAACAGAACCACGTCGTACTTCTTGTCATTGCTTAGCTCTTCAATGCTGGTGTGTATATATTCTATATTTAACCCTACTTTTTTTGCATGTGAATGCGCTACTTTTATGTTTTCTTCACATACATCTATTCCCACAACGTTAATGCCAACGCGTGCCATTGACTCTGACAAAATGCCACCACCGCATCCAACATCAAGCAATGATAATTCTTTCAAATTGCATTTTTTTAACTCTTTTATTTTCTCAATAATGTAAGATACTCTAACAGGATTCATTATGTGCAATGGTTTGAATTTGCCGTTCTCATCCCACCACTGGCCTGCCATTTTAGCGAATTTTGATATTTCATCTTCGTTATAAGTTTTTGTTTTTTTTTTCTTAGAGGTTATATTACTGAGTTTATCAAGGCGTTTTTTATGTCTGCTTTCTTTTGAAAATTCTGTTTCGAGGAATTGTTTGACTATGTCTTTTGCTAATCCACTCGCAGTAAATCCTGCACCAAGACACAGTACATTTGCGTTGCCATGCTCGCGAGCTAATTTTGCGATCTCAACACTGTTACATAAAGCAGCGTAGATTCCTTCAAAACGATTTGCCACAGTACTCATGCCCAAACCTGTACCACAAATTAATATCCCATAATTTGCTTTTTTGCTTGTTATATCTTCTACAACTTTAACAGCATAGTTTGGGTAATCTACACACTTTTGCTTAGCAGTGCAGCCTTGATCTACTACTCTGTAACCTAGGGCTTCCAGGTAAGGTTTTATTTCTGATTTTAATTCATAACCAGCATGATCCGAGGCAATTGATACTATACCTAACATATAAGAAATAAGGACATTTTATATGGGTTTGAACTTTCTGTCAAGTCATTCAATGCTTCTGACCTTTTGGGGGTTCTAAAGCTATAGCTAAGGTTTTCCTACGTCATACCGCAATTCATTCCACAACTGTACGAACATTGTGATTTGAGAATAATCTCCGCCAGGAAGGGTGTCATCCCAGTGCTTTGGCACTGAGATCCAGAAAACTTAATTTTAAATAAGTACACCAGATAGCTGTATAATAAGAACTGGATCCCAGTGGGCTTTGTTGCATAGCAACTGAAAAAATCTGGTGGCTACTGACAAAATTCATTATAAAATAGCCATTTAACCTTGAAAGAAAAAATATGCCACAAAAAATGAGGGTCAGTAACCATAGCGAATATAACAAATTTCTAGAAAAAAGAGGAAATATTTTTCATTATATCAACGAAGCCATAGAAAAGTGGTACGAGAATGGTCCAAAAATACCAGGTGGCAACAATATTTATAGCGATAAAGTTGTAATTTTGGTGCACATAATA
>NZ_JAPQLF010000048.1:0-2716 GCF_028982105.1 Wolbachia endosymbiont of Drosophila bicornuta
CTGCAGATTGGCGAAAGCAAATACAATAGCTTCAGTTTCGTGATAATGGTGCTAGCGGAGTTTGTCAAGGGATTTTTGACGAAATGATTTTGAAAGCAAAGAGCGGGAGAAGGGGTTCGAACCCTCGACCTCAACCTTGGCAAGGTTGCGCTCTACCAACTGAGCTACTCCCGCAATTAAATTAACCTAAATTTACTTAATTATAGGCATATACAGCGATTTGTAAACCCCGTGTACATGAAAAATGTGAGAGCCCATAAATTTGCGTGGTTCCTTCTATGATCTTTTCGTATACTTAAGGCTCATTTTTGATTATCATAAGTTTTTAATTATTCCACAAAGCTTTATGGGAATATTTTTATATAAAGACGACTTGCCAGCTAGTTCAATACCAGATGATGTAAGGTCTATAGCTGTTGATACCGAGGCAATGGGGCTACTTCATAGCAGAGATAGATTATGCCTTGTGCAGCTCTCTTTTTATGATGGCAACGCTCACTTAGTTCAACTCAAGAACGATTATACAGCGCCAAATTTGAGAAAAATATTAGAGGATAAAAATATAACTAAAATATTTCACTTCGCGCGATTTGATGTGAGCATAATACGTTATTACTTGGAAACTTGGGCACTTCCCTGCTATTGCACAAAGATAGCTTCACGTCTAGTTCGCACTTACACAGATAATCATAGCTTAAAAGAGTTGTGCTTAGAGCTGCTTGATACCAAACTAAATAAGCAGCAGCAATCTTCTGATTGGGGAAATGAAAATTTAACAGACAAACAAAAAAGTTATGCTGCATCTGATGTTTTGTATCTCCACAGGATAAAGGAAAAGCTAGACTTAATGCTGGAACGTGAAAATAGAAAAGAATTGGCCCAAAAGTGCTTTGAATTTCTTCCTACTCGTATTGAGTTAGACTTAATGGGTTGGGAAAACGTGGATATCTTTAACCACCAGATGTAATAGAAGTTTTTTGTTTGTGCAAAACACTTTAGGGCAATTTTTCAAGCTCTGCGGTAAGAATTTAGTTGATTAACTGCTAATAGATACGCTATATTTTACAAAAATTTAGGTATTTTATGAGTGATGATATTACATCGGTAAATGATCAAAATTTCAAATCTGAAGTCACTGACTATAAAGGGTTCGTGCTGGTAGATTTTTGGGCAGAATGGTGTGGGCCATGCAAAAGTCTAATGCCACGTATAGAACAATTGGCTAAGGATAGAAAAGGCAAGATTAAGATCTGCAAATTCGACATAGATGAAGGGACTGAAGTGCCAAGTAAGTATGGAGTGCAATCTATACCCACTTTAATCATATTTCAAGATGGTAAGGAAATTGCACGCAAAATTGGTGCAACAAATGGTTTGTCAAGTTGGGTTGATAGTGAAATAAGCTAATAGACAAATTTGCTTTTGTGTGTATTATAAATATTGATAAAAGGGATTGTAGCTCAGTCGGTTAGAGCAGTTCGCTCATAACGAATTGGCCGTAGGTTCGAGTCCTACCAGTCCCACCATTGTATTGATCTTAGCATGATCGTAATAATGAGAAAACTATAGTATATGAACTATATATTAATGTAATGGGGGAAATGATGGAATTTACTAAGTCTCTAAATAACAAGTTAGATGAATTGCACTTACTAAATCATCTATTTTACCAGTCATGGAATACAGGAAGCTTAAGCTTGCAAGCTTTACAAACCTATGCTAAAGAATATTATCACCACGTTGCTGCGTTTCCTCGTTACATCAGTGGTATACATTTTTTGTGCCCAGATCTAAAAATGCGACAGGTTTTACTTGGTAATTTAATAGAAGAGGAACAAGGTGATGAAAATCATCCAGAATTATGGCAACGTTTTGCTGAAGGGCTTGGCGTTGCGCGATCTGATCTTCGTGAAAGTGCACAGATTAAAGAGACACAGGAGTTAGTTGATGGTTACTTTGATATTGTAAGATCAGGTTTTGCGGCAGGTCTTGGAGCCTTGTGCGCTTACGAACGTCAAACTCCAGAGGTTTCCAAGTCTAAAATTGAAGGTTTAAAAAAACACTATTCAATAAGTGATGAGCGTTCTCTTCAATTTTTTACTGTCCATATGCATGCTGATGAATGGCATTCTGAGGAATGTGCAAATCTTATTGAAGATCTAGATGAAAAAGAGCAAGATAAAGTTATGCAGGGTGCTCAAAAGGGAGCAAGGCTCTTGTGGGGTTTTCTTGATGGAATGATGAATGCTAGCGTGTGTTAGTAGTTGTAAGTAGCTTAAACTCAGTGATGTTGGAATGCAATGTCTGCATGTAATCTTCTTATATCTGACTTACGGCTTTGGGTTCATTTAGGCTATAGTGCAGAAGAGAAGTATCATTCTCAATTAGTTAGTGTTAATATTGATTTTACCTTTAAATCCCACCATTTAGGACTTACAACTGACCGGCTTGAGGATACTATATGCTACTTGGAGGTAGTTCAGAGTATTCAATCTCTCGTTCAAAGCAAGCAATTCAACTTAATCGAGCATTTATAGCTCTTTTTACAATAATCCGAACAGATCATAATATGCTACTGCTCTACCATAGCCATAAGCACATATCTTATCCTATTCGGACTATTGCGAGAAGTGCTATAACTCATGATATATATAGCCTTTCTTATAATAGTCCGAATGCGATAAGATATGTGTTTATGGCTATAGCAGGCCAGTAG
>NZ_JAPQLF010000049.1:0-16628 GCF_028982105.1 Wolbachia endosymbiont of Drosophila bicornuta
ATACTGTCGAAAAAGCTTGTTCGTGTAAAACTCAACACAATGGATTTTCTGAAAAGTTTTCGAGTATATTATATTTTTAATTTGTAGAATAAGGTTTTTTCCTTTTTGCATATTTCACCTAAAAAGGACACATTTTAGACTTCTTTGTTGAAATAAAACAGAAACAAAAGTGCTGTCCCTTGCACTCTTTGGATAATTTAATGATAAAAAATTTAGAGAGAAATTTTATACACAATCTCTGACATTTTTCCTTAAGTTGACGCCATTGCCTGAACGGATACAACTTAATTTTTAATCTGCAGGAGTCAAGTTGAGAATGTCCAATTTTCCACTTTCTTTATAGCATAACATACTTCAGCGCCTCTTGCTCCTCTTGAAGTCCAATGGGCTCACCACTTATGTGTAAATTAATCGTTAATGTTGTACACGTTCTTTTCTTTTTCTACTCTCTCTTGCTCTTCAATACAATATATAGCAAGCGGATTAGCTTTAAGTCTTTCGACTCCTATTTCTTCTCCTGTTCCATCGCAGTAACCATAAGTGCCTAATTTTATTTTTTCTAACGCCTCCTTAATTTTTTCTTTTCTATCTTTTCGACGCTTGATTAATTCCTCGTTTCCACTATCTTCATCAGAATAGTATGTATCAATACTATTATCTTCTAGTTCTTGTTTCTCTAACTCAGCGAGTATTGATTGTAACTTTAAGCTGAAGTATTCCAGTTGTTTTACGCTCATATATTCTTCATCTTCTGAAGGAGTGTAATCTTCTGGTGACTTTATTTTTGGTAACTTTTCCATAATTGCATTATCAAAAAAATAATAAAACCTATATAATTTATGAACAAAAAATTATACTACCTCAAAGTAAACACTATAATTTATAATAAACATTTAAAAGCCTAGTATGATCGACTCAGTAAAAAAATTAGTAATAGATGATAAGAACTTTACCTATATAGTATGTATTTTTATCATAATGTTAAGTTTATCTTCATTTACACTTAAAAACAACAATAAACAAGAAGTTATGTTAACATTAACATGGATATGTGCTACATTTGTTTTGCAGATTTCTACAAATAATTTGTTTACATCTGATTATCATGATGGAATATTAGAGCAAATCTTTGTACAGCCACTCTCTTCTAGGCTTATAGTTGCTTATAAAATTTTCGCTCACTGGTTATTATTTGGGTTACCGATTTCAGTAATTTCTTCCATATTCAGCTTTGCAATTCTAGGCAATAGTATTGAACACTCAATAGCAGTTGGAGTGTCTTTATTATTTAATACGCTGATAATCAATAATATTTCAGCTACTGGAAATGCATTGATGATTGGTCAAAACAACTTAGCATCAGGAGTATCGCAAATTCTTGTTTTGCCAATGATAATGCCAACCTTTGTGTATTTTAAAATGCTAACTCAATTTGAAAATTTATCCTTGAATATTTATACACTACTAATCACCATCTTAGTTTTTGTTATTTTGATTGTTAACAGCACCATAACTACTCACATGGCACTAAAATTTGCTGTGGAACAGGATTGAAAAATCTTACTGTTATTCAGTAGGCTTCTTGCATAACCTAGAAAAAAGGCAAATAGTTATTATAGATTTAGGTTTATCGACAATTTGAAAAACCTTCATTCCAGCATCCTTCCCTGTCATCCAAGTAGCCCTTCGTTGTCATCCCAGTGTCAAAAACTGGGATAACAGCTAACCTGACAACCGTCATCCCGCTACTTGTTAGCGGCTAAGAGATACCGTGACGGCATGACGGTTCGCGGTGGCATGACGATAAGCCTCATCATCCCGCTACGTGTTAGCGCCGCGGCGGTATGACGATTCGCAGCGGCATGACGAGAAAGGGGCTACTTGGATGATACCTTTTTTCTACTTAGTTTGGGTTATGCAAGAAGTCTATTCCTTCATAAGGAGAAGTAGTTAAAGGAATTTACTCTATTTCTCCCTCTTTTTTTATTATTTTTAATCTATAGTTAACGTAAAAGAGATATGCAAAAACACTATTGATCCATAGTCTGCAAATTATTAATAACACTTACTTTAAAGAACCTCACTTTACGCTGATCTTTGAGCGCTCTTCTGTGGTATTTTGTAAGAGTATAACTTGTGAAATCGTCTTCCCTATAGATTAAAGAGTTACACTGCTTTATATGTGATGCTATCCACTCTGCATAGTCCTGATGATCGGTTGCAATGAATATTTCCCCTGTTATAAGTATTTTTTTTGCTAATAAATTTAAAAATTCCGTATTAATTAATCGTCTTTTATTGTGACTTCTTTTTGGCCATGGATCTGGAAAGAGAATAAAGAATCTTTCAACACTGTTATCAGGAAAATTTGCAATCAATTCTCTTGCATCTTCTGTCCACATTAAAATATTTTTTATGTTCCTTATTTCTATGTTTGTTAGCAAGCGAGAAACCCCCTTTAAGTAGGGCTCACATCCTATAAATAATAGATCAGGTTCATTGAGCACCTGGTAAAGCATATTTTCACCGTTGCCAAAGCCTATTTCTACCCATATTCTTTTTTGTGAATTTACAATTTTCTCTATAGATTCCTTGCTGTTTTGAATAGAATATTTTTCCAATATTTCATCAACATCAGGTTTTAGCCTGGACCTTCTGGAGAACGATCTAATCCACTTGCTATTCTTAAATAGCATATTCTTGATACATATATAATTTTCTCACTATATTTTATATAGCTTAAACAATTCTCGAAATGAGTTAATGAAAAATTACTTGTCAATAATTGTTAATATTATATAATATATGAGTTCTAATAAAGTTTAAGTTAAAGGTATGAATAATAATAATCCAGTCGTAAATCTACCGGTTACTATCAGAAAGCTATCATCAAACAAATTTATAGAAGAGATATGTCAAGGCCAATTTGAGGATCAAGATAATACCTTGTTTGAAGATTCTTTTGTTAACAAAATTAAAGAAGGAGATGTGGTAGAAGGTGTAATTACAAGAATAAACCCTAACGACGTTGTGGTTGATATTGGTTTAAAATCTGACGGGAGAATTCTGATCAAGGAACTCGGTTGTAATGATGAGGTCATTATTGGCTCGAAAATCAGAGTTTATGTGGAAAGAATTGAGGATTATCATGGTAATGTTGTTCTTAGTCGTGAAAAAGCAATTAGGGACGAAAAATGGAATAAGTTGGAAGAAGATGCAGTTACAAGGGCTGAAGTAAGCGGAGTTATTAAACGCTCAATTAAATGTGGCTTTATTGTTGATCTTGGTGACGGAATAAGCGCTTTTTTACCGCTGAGTCATGTGGATTTGAAGCAAGTAAAAGATGCGAAGCACCTTATTGAAACTGAACAAAAGTTCATCGTGCTTAAAATGGATAAGAAGCATGGCAATATTGTAGTATCAAGAAAGCTGGTGTTAGAAAAATTGCACGCTGGTGAAAAAATTAAATTTTTAGAATCTTTAAATGAAGGCGATATAATAGAAGGGAAAATAAAAAGTATCACTCATTACGGTGTATTTGTCGGTATTCATGAATCAGATGTAGTGGGAGTTATAGATGGATTGTTACATATTACAGATATCTCTTGGAGTAGGGTAAGTCATCCGTCTGCAGTTTTTACTTGTGGTCAGACTATAAAAGTTAAAATTATAAAAATAGATAAGGAAAATGCTAAAATTTCCTTGGGTGTGAAGCAGCTAGAAGATAGCCCTTGGCAAGATGCAGAGTCAAAATATCCAGTTGATAGTGTGCATAAGGGTTATGTAACAAGCATAGAAGACTATGGATTATTTGTTGAGCTTAGACCTGGAATTGAAGGTTTAGTGCACTCGTCAGAAATAACTTGGGTTAAGAGTAATTTACCAGTTAGTAGTCTCGTAACAAGGGGACAAGAAGTATATGTAAAAATTCTCAGTATTGACATTGCTAAGAGTAGGATGAGTTTAAGCATGAAAAGGTGTGTAGACAACCCTTGGCAAGTATTTATCAATAAGTATCCTCCTGGTTCTATTGTTTCTGGTGAAGTGAAGAATAATACCGGCTCATATGTATCTGTTGCTTTCGGTGATTCTGAAATAGATGAGAACGTAGAAGGGACAATATATGTGAAAGATTTTAGTTGGTCTAAAAATGGTTCAGATGAGATAAAGAAGTATAATGTAGGTGATAAAATAGAAGCAAAAGTAATAAGGGCTAACGTGAATCGGGCAAGAATTTATCTTGGAATAAAACAAATAGAGTATGATCCTCTTGAAGAACTGATAAAGAAAGTTAAGGTAGGTGATAAAATACAGGTTATTGTAGGTAAGAGAGAAGATAATGGACTAGTCGTTGAAGTTGAGAACGATGTAACCCTTCTAATAGATCAAGAGCATTTACCAGAGAATAAAAAATTCTCTATATCAGAAAAAATAGAAGTTGAAGTATTGGGTGTTGAAGAATATAACATAGCATTATCTGCTAAGTGGTAAGGTTTACTTATTTTGGCTTCATATAAATGGCAACAAAGTCTGATATAATAGCGAGGGTAGCAAAAAGACATCCTTTTTTAGATAAGATTGTTATAGCAGCTATAGTTGGTAGATTTTTTTGGATACTTTCAAGCACATTGAAACATCATAATAGAGTTGAAATTAGGGGGTTTGGTTCTTTTTCAGTTAGAAGTTATAACTTGAAAGAAGCAAGCCATTTAATGTTACAGAAGTTTACAAAGAATCAATACTTTAAAACATATTTTCGTAGCAGTAAAAAATTATCTGATTTGATAAATGAATAAAAATTTATACCATAAATAAGATGAAAGTAGGGGTTTGAGTTTATACTGTACGATAGAAATTTTTAGCACCATATGCAAGTAGTAGAAATAGTTATACGTAATAACACATATAAAATATCTTGCGAAAGTGGGAAGGGGAATCATTTATTACGCCTTGCTAATAGTTTTGACAAGTTAGTTAGTTCTGTATCTCAAAAAACTGGAGGTAAGGGTTCGGATGCATTAAATTTCTTACTTGCAGCACTAATTCTTGAGGATAAAATTTTAGAATTAACAAAGCGATTAGATGAAGTAAATCAAGAGCGCGAAAAGTATAGAAACGAGAAAAGAATAGAATATACTGAGGTACTAGATAAGGTAAATAAAATTATCACTAATCTTGAGTGCATAAAGGATTAGCTTCAATAAAGCAAGCAATTAAATTGACTATCTGACTATTCAAGCCAGGAGGGAGGTTTGTCTTACGATTTATGTAACAATATAATTCGTAATCATCAAGATCAACTATTTTTTCGTATTCGATTAGTTCGCTTAAGGAAAATTTATCAAGATATTTCAATGCGAAATGCCCTAAAAGTATATCGGTTTCTTTGCAACCCCTATGCCAGCTTCTATATATTAATTTTCTTCTGAGTAGTGAGGTATCTGTCATTACAATTAAACTTTTTTTAATTTAAAAGTTAAACTAAATACTTGTCAAGCGAGGCGCGTTTTAATATACTTAACATTTTGTTAAGATCTAAATATACAGGTGGAATTAATTTCTAATCTTATCCATCAATTTAGCGATGGAATATGTTATTTTTTGTCATTTTCTTTAATGATTTCTGTAATAGTATTCGTGCATGAATATGGGCATTATGTTGTTGCCAAAGCATGCAAAGTTAAAGTTGAATCTTTTTCCATAGGTTTTGGTCCTGAAATTTTTGGTTTTAACGATAAGTCTGGAACTAGATGGAAATTAAGCGTTGTTCCATTGGGTGGTTATGTTAAAATGCTAGGGGACAAGAATGCAGCAAGTGTCCCAGCTGATCAACAAAATTTAACCGAAGAAGAAAATTTGTATTCATTTCGTACAAAACCGCGGCATAAAAAAGCAGCAGTAGTTTTTGCAGGGCCTTTTGCAAACATGGTATTTGCTGTTGTAGCTTTTACAATATTTTTTAGCATAGCAGGTTATTATCGCACTCCACCGGTGATTAGAAATGTAATCGAAGGTAGTGCAGCTAAGCAAGCTGGTTTGTTGCCAGGTGACGCTATTACACAAATCAATGAGCATAAAATAAAATACTTTGAAGATATTTCACGTGTGATAATGTCGAATCCTAAAACAAGAATGGAGATTGAGTATAGCAGAAATAATGAGAAGCACAGGACCAGTTTAACTCCATTAATAATCAAGGACAAAGACGTTTTTGGCAACACAATAGAAAGAGAAACTATAGGGATTATTTCAGTCAATACATTAAAGCAGTCGTCTTTTCTTGGGGCTGTGAGCTTATCAGTAAGTGAGACTTACCACACTATGTGCTTAACGATCAAAGCTCTCTTTCACATTATTGTTGGTAAAAGGAGTATCAATGAAATAGGTGGGCCAATAAAAATCGCAAAATATTCAGGACAATCAGCTAAAAAGGGATTTATTATGGTTCTATATTTTATGGCAATCATTTCAGCTAATTTAGCTGCAATTAACTTGCTGCCAATACCACTGCTAGATGGTGGGCATTTATTTCATTATATCATAGAAGCGGTTATACGTAGGGATTTAAGCTTGAAATGTCAAAAATATGCAGCTATTTTTGGTGCTTTAGTGTTGTTTTTGCTTATGGCAACTGGAATGTCAAATGATATTAGGGATCTTTTTTGAAATAAAATATGAAAAAGCTATTTTATATACTGGTAGTGGTTTTTATTTCTTTTCCTGCCCTGCTTGTTGCTTTAGGAACTGCGGAAAAAGTGCAGGTGAAAGATGTCAAATGTATTGGTAATGAGAGGGTAAGCAACCAGACAATAGGGTTCTATATAAAACTAAAATCTGGTGATTATATAAACGACGGTGATATAGACTCAATTATAAAAGATCTATATAAAACAAAGTTATTTGCTAGTGTTAATGCTTACATAGATGATAAAAAAAATTTAGTAATAAAAATTCAAGAAAATCCACTGATTAACAAGGTAGTGTTAAAAGGCAATAAGTTATTTAACAGCAAAGAGCTGCTAAGTAATGTGATTCAATCAAAGTCGCTAACTATTTTAACTGAAACAAAATTGCAAAACGATTTAGTGAATTTAGTCACTACTTATAGAAATAACGGTAAGATTGGTGTTAAAATTGAATATGACCTGAATAAGCTTGATGGCAATAGGGTCAATCTAATTTTTAAAATAAAAGAAGGCAAAACCTCTAAAATTAAGGATATAAGATTTATAGGCAATAAAAACTTTTCTGAAAATGAGCTAGAGCAAGTTATCAAAAGACATAGTAATGATATATTTAGTAAGTTATTTAGAGCTATTTTTAAAGGCGGAAATCATTATTCACCGCAATATCTATTGATTAACACAGAATTGCTCGATCATTTTTATTCATCTAAAGGATATATTCAAAATAATATTCAACCAATTGTTGAGGTTGATAATAACAATCAAACAGAGTTAACTTTTTTGATTGACGAAGGACAGCAGTATTTATTTGGAAATAATGAGGTTAATATTGAAACTGAAATTCAGGATTTGAGCCTAAAAGAAGAAATATTGGATTTTATAACAGAGGAAAACGATCAGATATTTAATAGAGTTAAAATTAATAATACAGTAGAAAAAATAAACAAATATTTAAATGAGAAAGGATATATATTTGCAAAAGTTAATCCAGAGTATGCACAACGTGACAATGTTGTAGATGTAACCTACAGAGTGCTGCCGGGTAAAAAGATTTATATAAATCAAATTACAATTGATGGTAACGATCGCACTTTAGATAAAGTGATCAGAAGTAAGCTAAGTGTAGCAGAAGGTGATGCGTACAATATATCTGAGATTCAAAAGTCACGTAAAAAACTAATGAGTAGTGATTTTTTTGAAACAGTGAAAGTAAATAGTTATGCAGTTAATGATAATGCAGTAAATCTTGACTTAAGTGTTAAAGAAAAAAACACTACTTCGTTGTATTTGGGAGGAGGTGTGTCTCTTCCTGGTGGAGCATTGATTAAAATTGACCTCAAAGACCGTAATTTATTTGGTACTGGAAAAGAGCTCTCTTTTGCTCTTGAAAAAAGTCAATACGTATTTTCTACTGATTTAGAGTTTGTTGAAAATAATTTTAACGATTCTGATACGTCACTAGGCATGGGTGTATTTTATGAAAAACAAGATAAACCAAACACTACTTTTGATAGTTGCGATATGGGATTTTTTACAAAGTTATCATATAAAGTCACAGAGAACTTAACTAATTCCCTTCGCTATTCTTATAAGTATAATCATATACACATGGATAATAATGGTGGACAAGACACCGATATCTCTGAAATAATACTGGACCGAAAAGGTAAACATCAGATTTCATCAGTGGGATACACGTTGGCATATAATAAACTGGATAATCTATATGCTCCAAAAGAAGGGTATTTACTGCGCTTAAGTCAGGATATTTCAGGATTGGGAGGAAACGTGAATTTCCTAAAATCTGAATTCTTATCTTTTTATACGCACCATATATTAAGCAAAATTGACGATGATATAACGCTACGCTTTAAGATGGCGGCAGGTCATATTTTTTCTTATACTGATGAAAATCTAAACATTGGCCAGCACTTTTTTAAAGGGGGTAATGAGATTAGAGGGTTTGACCTTTCCGGTATTGGACCAAGAGCAGAAGACAAAAATAAAAGCTCATTAGGAGGCAAAACTTATTTTAATCTAACACAGCAAGTGGATTTTCCTCTACCAAAACTATATGACTATGCTGGTATCAAAGGCTCACTATTTGTTGACTATGCAACACTTTTTGGCTTAGATGATAAAAATAAGAAGTATGAAGGGAAATACTACGATAGCAAGCTCGTGAGAGTGTCACCAGGTTTTGGCTTTTCAATGCTTTCTCCTTTTGGTAGACTTAGATTGGATTTCGGGTTTCCTTTAGTAAAGGAATCTTATGATATAATACCATCACCAAATGTTAAATTTTCTATTGAAGCGGGGATTTGAATGAAATATATACAGTTATTTATATCAGTTATTGCCTTAATTATTTCCTTATTTGTGGGGTATAAGTTTGTAGGATATCAACCTCAGAACACAAAAGCTGCAATTATCGATAGTGACAAAGTCATCAATGAATCTCTTGCTCTGCAAAATATACAACAACAAATAAAGGAGCAGAATTCTAGATTACAACAAGAATTTGAAAGTGAGTTAGAAAAACTTAAGCCATCAAAAGAAGAATTTGAACTTTTGTCAGAAGAAGCAAAAAAAGAAAAGACAGAACAGTTTAATAAGCACACTGTAAATACTAGAGATAATTACGCTAAAAAAATGTTACATTTAGAAGAAAGCTATAGAGACGCAGTAGAGAGTGTTTTTAACAAGATAAAAGAAGTCGCTAAAAAAACGGCAGAAAAAAACAACATAGATTTGGTACTATTTATTTCAAAAAAGAACCAAGTTTTATACTCCATGGATGAAGTTGATTTATCAGATGTGGTATTAAACAATATAAACAAGAAAATACCTGAATTTGCTTTGAAAGGCATTGAGTAGGCTTATGCAATTTAATATCAGTGATATTATAAAAATATTACCACATTCTTATCCGTTTCTCTTAGTAGATAGAGTTATAGAGTGTGATCCTGGTAACAGTATAAAAGCAATCAAAAATGTGACTTTCAATGAGCCGTTTTTTATTGGCCACTTCCCTGGTCATCCAATAATGCCAGGAGTCTTGATAATTGAATCTCTAGCTCAGGCATCTGCTATATGTGTTCTAGGTAAAGAAACAATAGAAAATAAAGTTGTTTACTTGAGATCCATTGAAAATGCAAAATTCAGAAAGCTAGTTACTCCAGGGGACACATTGATTCTTCAAGCTAACATTCAAAGTGTGTGTTTAGGTGTACACAAATTTAGGTGTATTGCATCTGTTAGCGAAGAAAAAGTTGCAGAAGCAACAATCTCAGCAGTATTGCAAAATAAATAAAATCTTCATCTGTAAGAAACAGCATGTACACTGTATAGTATAGCAATGAAGCTGAATTTCAACATCTCATTTTCTAATCTATATACTCGCAATGGATTAATAAAATTAGATGAGACATTTTTGAATTATATCAAATCATGTGATGAGAGCTTGTTTTGTTCATTAATTGAAGCAAGAGAAAAAGCAGCTTCTTCTTCGATGTCATCACATTGTCACCTCCCATCATCCCAGTGTCACCCCCAGTCATCCCAGTGCTTGACACTGGGATCTAGAAAACAAGAAGGACGGTCAGCTACTTGGATGACAGATAGTCAGTTAATAGTAGACCTCTCATATTTACTTGATGAATTTATTGCAAAACTTTTCAATGTTGAAAAAGAAATAGAGGAGCTAAAGAAAAAGCACAACGACTTTGCTGTAATATGTAAGTGCAAAAGATTATTTGTCCAACGCTATGCATTGAAGAAATACACTAATGTGGCGAATATAGATATTACTAACAAACTAAGTCATTTTCTCACTTTGCCAACAACAGAAAAAAATTTTGCTGAGCAGGTGATGCATTGGTTTGAAGATAAAGAAAATCACAAAGAAGAAATAGAACTTGCAGCACAATATGCAGTGTGGAGAGTAAAAAATAAACAGAGTATATTATTCAGTATTCATAAAAAAATCGACCACGAAAACCTCATACCATTTTCTAAAAAAGAAGTGGACAAAGTTGAAGTGCTGTATTCAAATGAAGTAAAAAGACGATACGGTTTTGATCTAACAAGCAAAAAGGTGAGTTTGAATAAAGCACTAGATAATGCTCACTACTGCATATTTTGTCATAAGCAAAGTAAGGACAGCTGCTCAAAGGGGCTAATTAATAACGACAATACTTTCAAAAAGTCTCCACTTAGAGTTGAACTGCACGGCTGCCCACTAGAGCAGAAAATATCAGAAATGAATCTGGTGAAAAGCGAAGGGTACAGCATAGCAAGTCTTGCAATTGTGATGATAGATAACCCATTATGCGCGGCTACTGGACACAGAATATGCAATGACTGCATGAATTCGTGCATATATCAAAAACAAGAACCCGTAAATGTGCCAGCAATTGAAACAAGGATTCTGGATGATGTGCTCAGTTTACCGTACGGATTTGAAATATATTCTCTGCTCAGCCGTTGGAATCCTTTAAATTTTCAGCGTTCATTGCCAAGAGGAAACACTGGAAAAAACGTTCTAGTTGTAGGCCTTGGTCCTGCTGGTTTTAATTTAGCTCATCATTTGTTGAATGATGGGCATAACGTTATCACCATTGATGGACTAAAGATTGAACCTTTGATCGATAATTTCCAGCTAATTAAAGATTTCAAACACGAAAAATTGAGTGAACGCACGGCAGGAGGGTTTGGTGGGGTGGCAGAATATGGTATTACTTCTCGGTGGGATAAGAATTACTTAAAGATTATTAGATTACTGCTGGAAAGACGTGAGCATTTTGCACTTTATGGAGGCATTCGTTTTGGTGGCACGATTAATGTTGATGACGCGTTCAACTCGGGTTTTGATCACATCGCCCTAGCACTTGGCTCTGGCAAGCCACGAATGATCAAAATAAAGAATATACTAGCTCGTGGAGTACGTATGGCATCTGACTTTCTTATGTCGTTACAACTGACTGGTGCTCTTAAATTTGATTCTATAGCAAATCTGCAAGTTCGTATGCCGATAGTTGTCATAGGTGCGGGGCTTACTGCGATTGACACTGCCACTGAAGCTTTAGCGTATTATCCAATTCAAGTAGAAAAATTTCTTCTTCGTTATGAGATATTAGTTGATAAGTATGGAAAGGACTGTGTTGAAAAAGATTGGACAGAAGAAGAACACAAAATTGCAAATGAGCTCATATCGCACGCAAAGTTGATCCAAGCAGAGCAAGAGTTAGCAAAAAAAGAGAATAGAGAAATAAAAATATTAGAGTTGATGCAGAGCCTCGGGGGAGTGAAAGTTATATATAGAAAAGAGCTAAAAGATTCACCGAGTTATCGATTAAATAGCGAAGAGGTGCAAAATGCACTGTCAGAAGGAATTTACTTTATTGAAAACTTAGAGCCAGTTGAAGTTGTGACGGATAAATATAACCATGCTGAATCAATAAAACTGATAGAAACAAAATCCGGCGAAATCAAACGTATAAAAGCACGTTCTATTTTTATAGCAGCAGGTACTGAGCCAAATACGGTTATTGCAACAGAAGATGAAAAGCATTTTAAATTAAGTAATGGGTATTTTACTCAATTGAATTCATTGGGAAAAGAAATAGACCCAATATTTTCTCCTAAAATGCAAAATAAAGACAGAATATTAGTATACAAGCAAGGCAATAAAACAATTAGCTTTTTTGGTGACCTTCATCCTTCGTATAGCGGCAGCGTCGTGAAAGCTATGGCAAGTGCTAAGAACGGCTACCCTATTATTTCTCAGCTTTTGAGTGGAGTTAATAGCTTCGTTTCTGTCATTCCAGTGTGTGATGTTGTGGGCCAGAAAAAAAATGCGTGGTCAAGTGTTGAAGACCTGGCTAATAAAGAATTATTTAATAGAATCAAAGAGCAATTCACTGCAAAAGTCATAAAAGTTCAATATTTAACAGATAAAGTGATAGAAATAGTGATTAAAGCACCTCTTGCGGCAAAGAATTTTAAACCTGGACAATTTTTTAGGTTGCAAAATTTTGAAACCAATAGCAGAAAAACTAACCTTGCTATGGAAGGTATAGCTGTGACTGGCACTGAAGTAGACAAAAAAAAAGGAATTATTTCCACTATTGTGCTGGAAATCGGCGGCTCCACTAATTTATGCAGACACTTAAGAGAAGGCGAGCAAATAATTCTTATGGGCCCAACTGGCAGACCTACTGAGGTTTACTAAGTCTCAATATTAAAGTGATGCCAAATTTTATTTCAAAAAGTAAATAATTTACTAACGCTCGTGCACAAATTAAAAATAAATTATGCACGAGTGTAGCGTTATGAATTAGGAGTGCTATACTGAAGCTTACCTCACTATTAAAGCTATCGGTCAGATTAGATTAAAAACCTAATCTGACCGGTTTCTCTATAACCCTCTAAACTCTGATATAATTATATGATAATTAGTTTAATTAGTGGTTAATATGCAAATTGATTTTATTCATATATTGAGATAGCATAAACCATATTGGTTTTAATTATTGTGCAACTTTATAAATCGTCACTGTTACTTCTACTGACTGTATTAATAGTTATAGTCCTAAAATTACCTGAAAATTTGAGCATTGCAGTAAATTGGTCTCTCCCAATTCTAGATTTTGATTTATCTTTTCGTACCATACTAATATCTTTTTTATCAGTTGCATTTTTAGCTGTTCTACCAGCACAAAATTTGACTTTTTCAGAGATGCTATCTTTTGCTGCTTACACTATTAGTTCACTTTATGCAGTTTTATCTGAACATATGATATTGGTTATAATATTCTGTGAATTAATGACCATCAGTGCATTTTTTATTATCGCAGCTAGCTGTAGAGATAGTCGACCTGCAATAAGGTACGCTTGTGTACACTTTTTCGTTGGAGTTATATTAATAGCAGGATTGGCACTTCAAAGCACTAACATGATAATTTTGGGTTTATTGATAAACTGCGCTTGTTTTCCTTTTTCATTTTGGGTTGTTGATGCATATCCTGCTGCATCGCTACATGGCACCACATATCTCTCTTTATTTACCACTAAAGTCTCTTTTTTAGTGATGCTTTTACACACTTATAACCTATGGCAAGATTGTACTGAAATATTAGCGCTTGTAGGCGCCATCACTGCAATTTACAGCATTATATTTGCTTCTCTTGAGCAAAATATTCGCAGATTTTTATGCTATAACGTTGTAGGACAAATGGGCTTGCTGATTATTGCAGGAAGTTTGCTCAGTCCTTCGGAAAAAGCAATACCAATTTTGATACTGCATATAATCTTCTCTCTTGTTTATCAATCATTATTGTTTGTGGTCAGTAATTCGATTATTTCACAAACAAAAACAATTAGTTTTAATGGAGTGGGTAAACTGATGTCAGTGGAAGGCATGTGTCCTATAATCGCAATACTTACAATGGCTGCATTTCCTGGAACCGTTGGATTTATCAGTAAATCATATATCACAGCTGAAATTGAAATGAACACTGTTGCCTTAAAAGGGTATAAAAATTTATATAAGCTTCTAAATTTGCTGCTTCATTTAAGCGTGGGGCTAAAGTTTCTTTATTACTTATTTATTGCAAAAAGTAAGTCAAAACCTTTAGCAGAGAGAGGAGGCAAAATGACTATGATTATTTTAGCATTTATATGCGTAATCGCTGGCAATCCTTACTTACCTATTTACAATAAACCTTCGATTTTCGATTTTGTGTACAACACAAAAAATATTTTGTCGCAATTTAATTTGTTACTATGTACCACTTTATTGTTTATTCCTTTACGCAAGTTATTTTACCCGAGAGTAAATTTTAAAATGGATGTTGATTGGATTTTTAGAACTTTCATATCCTATATTGTCTTGTTGTTCAATCAGTTAGTCTATAAAACTAGAGAAATGTTTGCCAGCGTAGTGCAAAACTTGACTAATCCACTTACTGGTTTATACTTTAATAATATTACTAAACTTAAAGAAGTGCTGGGTTATAACTCAGTGAGTTTTGTTTCAGCTTCTTCTCTCTTTTTAATGAGTATTCTACTAATGCTATTATGTTTAAATCGTTAACTGAAAGTTTAAATTCTGTATTTAGTAAACTGAGAGGAAAGTCAATCATTTCTGAAGATGATTTTAATCTTGCCATGCGTGAAATACGCATAGCCTTAATTGAAGCTGACGTTTCACTTGAAGTTGCAAAAAAATTCATCAACGACATTAAAGATAAAGTGATTGGGGAAAAAGTCATAAAAAGTCTTTCTCCAGCACAAATGATAATTAAAATTGTACAGGATAATTTAGTTGCAGTTCTCGGATCAGAGAAAAGTGACTTAAATCTAGCAGTTAAACCCCCTGCTGTGATTATGATGGTGGGCTTACAAGGTGCAGGTAAAACAACTACCTCAGGAAAGCTTGCTTTAAAACTAAAAAAGCAAAAGAAAAAAGTGATGCTTGCCTCTTTAGACATTTATAGGCCTGCTGCCCAGAAACAACTTGAAGTGCTAGGTAAACAAATAGATGTGCAAACTTTACCTGTAGTAATAGATGAGAAGCCCATTACAATTACAAAAAGGGCACTGGCAGCAGCAAAGAACGATAATTATGATGTATTAATACTAGACACTGCAGGCAGGCTTCATATTGACAATAATATGATGAATGAGTTGAAAGCCGTAAAGGAAATAGCTTCACCTGCAGAAGTTATTTTAGTAGCCGACGCAATGATAGGCCAGGATGCGGTCAACATTGCCAAATCATTCAATGAGGTAATAGGTGTAACCGGCATTATTCTTACCCGTGTTGATGGTGATGCACGTGGTGGTGCTGCTCTTTCTATGAAAATGATCGCCGATTGTCCAATTAAATTTATTGCTTGTGGTGAAAAATTAAGTGACCTCGATGATTTTTATCCAGATAGAATTGCAAAAAGAATACTTAGCATGGGTGATGTTGTCTCATTGGTTGAAAAAGCTGCTGAGATTGTTGGTCAGGAAGAAATTGATAAGTTACAAAAGAAAGTGCAAAAAGGTAAATTCGACCTAAACGACCTAGTGGGAATGTTAAAAACTCTGAGTAAAATGGATGGCATTAGCAACATAATGAAATTCATTCCTAGTTCATTTACAAAAAAGCTAAGTAGCAGTGTGCCGGATGACAATAAAGTGAAAAAATATATAGCCATCATAAACTCAATGACTGAAAAAGAAAGGCAAAATCCAGATATTTTAAATGGCAAAAGAAGACTTAGAATTTCTAAGGGGTCCGGAACAACTGTAACTGACATTAATCTTCTAATTAAGCAGTATAATCAAATGAGCTCTATGGTAAATAAGTTCAGTAAAGTTGACCATAGTAAACTCAAAGAATCTGATTTGATGGGTATGCTAAGCAGAAAGTAAGTCAGCAGGTAGTGGAATGAGACAAATCATCAGTAAACCTTTAGCTATATCAAAAGCGGCTTAGGTCTCGCAAAAAAATTTACAGCTTCTTGCTAGCCAAGAAATTTATTATTAATTTTAAGAAATACTATAGCTGACCCAAGCAACACGTCATACCGCGATTCATTTCATATAGCTCTTTTTACAATAATCCGAACAGACCGTAATATGCTACTGGCCTGCTATAGCAATAAACACATATCTTATCGCATTCGGACTATTATAAGAAAGGCTATAACTGTACGAACATTGTAGTGTGGGCCACCAGTGGGGTGTCATCCGAGTAGCTTGACTACTTGGATCCAGAAAAAAGAATGGTGTCATGAAAGTAGCCTCCTTCTCCTGTCATCCCAGCGCCCAGAGGTGTCATCCTTTTTTTTGGATTCCAGACTGGAATGACAGCAGTCCTACGTCATGCCACCGCGAACCGTCATACCGCGATTCATTCGCGGTATCTCTAGATCCCGCTAACAAGCAGCG